>NZ_CP090419.1:135000-435000 GCF_032716425.1 Pseudoalteromonas sp. N1230-9 | reverse complement strand
CATTATCAGAAAGCTGTAAAGCAGCCTTTTTTGCGTCACCTAAGGTTTCATAACTGCCGGAAGTAACAATCCACCAACGTGTACCATTACGTAGTGCTTGGTATATATGAACTGTATCCTGTAAGTTATTTTCTGTAATAAACTTATCGGTAATCTCTTGTTTAGTCACTGCCAGTAATTGAATAACAAAGCGCCCATCAGGTTCAGCTAAGTACCAGGCATTTCCTGTTAACGTTGCGACATCAGTGGGCTCTGTTAGCTTATCTTGCTCTGCAGATACATCGACTAAATCAGTGGCGATATCATCACTTTCAGTCGTTTCTTGAGGTGCAGGAATAGCTAGACTATCAACAATTGCTGATACGTTATTTTCATGCGATAGCGTAGCAACGGGTTGTTCTTGCTCATTACTTTGTTGCTGAGTGGTTTCAATAGGTGCTTTTTCAAGAGCTTTGTCACTTGGTGCTATGATTTTTTCAGCTGGTAGCGCAGTGGCAACCTTTGCTGTTGTATCTTGTTGATAATGTTCTTTCCACCACTCGGTCATATCGGCCTTGTATAAAAAGCCAATTATCAGCAACATGGTTGTTAGCAGTAATAAGAGTAAGTAGAGTAATTTATAACTTTTTTCTGGTTCACGAATATCAGCGGTATGTTCTTGTGGCTGCCAAGCCAATAAAAGAGCCGGATTGCCCTTAGCTTCTTCAACAAAAGTGCGAAAAACAGGATCTTCTTCAACTGGC
Source organism: Pseudoalteromonas sp. N1230-9 (assembly GCF_032716425.1). NCBI lineage: Bacteria > Pseudomonadati > Pseudomonadota > Gammaproteobacteria > Alteromonadales > Pseudoalteromonadaceae > Pseudoalteromonas > Pseudoalteromonas sp. N1230-9. Next base: position 434,257 of record NZ_CP090419.1, on the reverse strand, counting down.
AAGTTAGGAAAAAACCAACGCATCAATTGTTTGCTCTCACTTATATTGAGAGCTTCAAGATGAATTTCAACGGCTTGTGTAAACTGCCCTACCGATTGCGAGGCAATTAGGATATAGAGGGTACTGGGGCTTTGCTTTGCGATAAGTTCAAGCTGCTGAACGAGCTCTTCTGATAAGTGACGACCACCATCGATAACCCATAAACAATCGCCACATGGCTGCTGCTTATAGAGCTGATAAAAGTTCTCTGAAAGTGTTAATGAGTGATCGATAAGCGGGTTGCGAAAATTCTGTTCGAGTAAATCAGTAACGAATTGCTGATCCGTCATTTTACCGTTAAGTTGTACAAAAGCTTTATTAAACTCAAGGTACTTATCGGTAATAAAAGTTTCTAATAGATAACTTTTCCCTAAACCAGAAGGACCTAATAAACATATTAGGTTTTGCCCATATTCAAACTGCAGGGCGATTCGATCAACTAGCGCAGCACGGCTAGGCAATATTTGCGATTGCATCAGCGTATAAGTAAATCACAAACCTGCTGATCAGTTACATCACTAACCAGCGCACATTGACCAAATTTTGTAGGAAGAATAAAACGAATAGTGCCTTTTTTATTTTTCTTGTCTTTGCGCATATGAGCAAGAAACTGCTCGCAAGTCATATCACCTGGCGCTTCCACAGGTAAATCGTATTGAGCAATAACCGCTTCAATACGTTCAACCTCTTGTTGTGATAAATCATTACGCTTGTGTGCTAGCCTTGCCGCCAATACCATACCAGCTGCAACCGCTTCACCGTGTAGCCAATTACCATAACCCATCTGTGCTTCAATCGCATGACCAAACGTATGACCTAGGTTCAATAATGCACGCAAGCCCGCTTCTTTTTCATCTTCAGCAACAATAAGCGCTTTTATTTCGCAGCAACGGTAAATCACGTGTTGTAATGTTTGCTCATCGAGTGATTTAAGGTTGGCAATATTTTGCTCAAGGTAAGCAAATAATTCTGTATCGTAGATCAGCCCGTACTTAATGACTTCGGCCATACCTGCTGCAAATTCACGCTCAGGCAACGTATGCAAAGATTTAGTATCAATGAACACCGCTTGTGGCTGGTAGAAAGCGCCAATCATGTTCTTACCTAACGGATGATTTACCGCTGTTTTACCACCCACCGAGGAATCGACCTGTGATAGTAAAGTTGTTGGTACTTGTATAAACGGCACGCCACGTTGATAACACGCAGCCACAAAGCCTGTTAAATCGCCAACCACACCACCACCCAAAGCGATTAAGCAGGTATCTCGGCCACAGTTATGCTCAAGTAAAAATGCTGAAATCTTTTCAAACCACTCTAGTGACTTATATTGTTCACCATCAGGAATAATAAAAGAGAGCGGATTAAGATCAGCCAACGACCTCATTACATCATCTAAATATAAAGGTGCAATAGTGTCGTTGGTGATAATAACAGGTCGACAATCACCGATATGTTCACGGAGTCGACCTTCGTATTGAAGTGCAGATTGACCAATATAAATAGGATAACTTCGCTCGTCCAAATTAACAGTTAATTCAAGCATCGCTAGTTTCCTTTTATTCTTGGTTTTTAAAAATCTAATTTCTCGATGATTTGATTAGCAACAACTTTTGCGCTTTGTTCATCAGTGCGGACAACAAAATCAGCGACTTCTTTGTATAGCGGTTCGCGTTCTTCAGCTAAGCGCTCTAATACATCGCGCGGTGCTTCTTCTGTTTGCAATAATGGACGACGCTTGTCGCGCTGCGTGCGTGCAACTTGCTTTTCGATCGGTGTTTCAAGGTATACAACAATACCACGAGCAGAAAGCTTATTACGTACTTCTTTACTGATCACAGAACCACCACCGGTTGCAAGAACGATACCTTGCATCTCAGTTAAGTCTGAAATAACAGTTTCTTCACGAAGTCGAAAGCCCTCTTCACCCTCAAGATCGAATACCCAAGCAATATCTGCTCCAGTACGACGCTCGATCTCTTGATCTGAATCGAAAAATTCAAGGTGTAATTGGTCAGCAATGTGACGACCAATTGTGCTTTTGCCAGCCCCCATAGGGCCCACTAGAAATATATTACGTTTCTCAGCCATATCTTTTTAGTACAAACGAACTCTAAAATTTGAAATAAAACCCCGCCTAACGACCTGGCCCCAAAATTAAGGAGGGGATTATCTCAGTAATTGATTGGGTATTTCAAGTCAATTAACATAAAAAGCCATATAACGAGCAATTAAACAGGTTAATTGCTCGTTGATTAAGAAAAAATCACCTAATCGATTTGAATTTTTGGTGTTACGAAGATCAACAACTCTCTTTTTTCATTAAATTCACTGGTGCTTCTAAATAAAACACCTAAGTACGGAATATCACCCAATAGGGGAACTTTCTTTGTTGAATTGACGATTTGCTGTTGGAAAATACCGCCAAGCACAACCGTCTGTCCATTTTCAACCAACACTTGTGTTTGAATCTGTTGGGTATCAATCGCTACAGCAGGTCCTGTTGGTGTCTGAACAGTGTCACCACGTGTATCTTGTGTAATCACAAGATCTAAGATGACTTTGTTATCTGGCGTGATGTGCGGTGTTACTTCTAAGCTTAATACTGCTTTTTTAAAGCTCACCGTTGTTGCACCACTTGATGCCGCTTCAACATAAGGGATCTCAGTACCTTGTTCTATGCGCGCTTTTTGCTGGTTTGCTGTTGTAATACGAGGACTTGCAATAATTTCACCTTTATTTTCTTCCTCAAGCGCTGTCAGCTCCAAATCAATTAAGGTGCCATTTGCAAGTTTTGCTACATGCATACCAATGCTTCCCGCAGGGTTTGATATTGGTAAATTTACATTGAGTCGGTCAGACAAATTAGGAATAACCCCATTCGAAATTGTCTCTGCACCTTGTAATGTGCCAGCAATCCCATCACTCCCTTGTTGATCACTAAAGCCCCAACGAACGCCCAAGTCCTCTTGTACATTGTCTCGTACTGTTACCATACGTGACTCAATCACCACTTGTTTTACCGGAATATCTAAGGTTTCAACCATACGACGAACACTTTCAATGCTCTTTGCGGTATCTTTGATTAGCAGTGTGTTAGTACGTTTATCAACCGACACACTACCGCGCGCAGAAATAATACTATTGGTGTCGGTTTTTAGTAAGTCTGCAAACTCTTCGGCTTTTGCATAATTAAGGCGAATATACTCGCTGTATAGAGGCTCTAAGTCTTCGACTTGTTGTTTTGCTTTTAATTCTTTTGCTTCTCGGGCAGCAAGTTCTTCAGATGGCGCAACCATTAAAATAGTGCCATCCATACGTTTGTCTAGACCTTTGACTTTCAACACAACATCTAGCGCTTGGTCCCATGGCACACCTTCTAAGCGTAATGTAATGTTTCCTGTTACAGAGTCACTGGTCACTAAGTTAAACTCATTATATCCAGCAATAATCTGCAAAACGGCGCGAACCGGAATATCTTGGAAATTTAAGGTCATTGGTCGACCTTGATACTCTATACCACCATCAAGGTAAGCTCGCTGTGAATCATCTTTCTCAACAGTGAGGGTGAAAATATTTTCTATTTGTTGGTGAGTAAATTTAAACGCAGCATTGGGCTCAATGACAACACGACTCATATTACCTTCTTTAAAGGTTTCGATTGAGCTAACCACAGTGCCAAAATCAAGTACATCTAATTGATAAAGAAGGTCATCTAAAATATCTGTGTGGTGAAACTCCGCGACAATTTTCCCACCACTTTCGTGAACATCAATAGCAGCTTGTGTATCTTGCAAAAATACAAGTACACGCCCTTCACCCTTTTCACCACGGCGGAAATCTATCGACTGAATTGTATTGATATAATTGTTTTTTGCAGAAAGAGGATCAGCTTCGTCAGATGTTATTGGATTGTCCGAAACGTGCAAGCTGACTATGTTATCTTTAGCGGTTGTTTTATAAATTTTCAAACGCTCTAAAGATACCGTCACTTTTAGACCTTCAGAAGTCATTGTGCTTGTAACATGCTTTATACCCGCTTGGTTAACGGCCACATCGCGTACATTGTTATCAACACCTACGTCACTGAATAGCATCTCAATACGAGCTGGCGAGTTATACACCTGTACTTTAGGCTCAAAGGTGAGTGCTTCATCAAAGACGAGTTGTAACTGTGTTTCGCCTTTCATTAATGGGTTATAACGTATGTCATATAATAGTGGAGCGGCTACAGCAGCTTGCGCCATAAAAAACGCTAATGCAGCTAATATATATTTATGCATATCATTTAACCAAGTCGTTGCTTTATGCATTTTGTTTTTACTTTTCATACGATTAACTTGCACCATTTGTATTTGCCTCTAACATTTCTAGTTTTGTCAGACGCTCTTTCCAACAACCAGCCCCATCAGGGATTAATTCTAATAATTGTATATAATTGTCATGCACTTCTTTTATTTCGCCATGATACAAACCAAGATAATTACCAACAGTAACCCGATAAAGAGTTTCATCAGCCGCTTTGATCAGTGCCCATGTTTGGCCACTTCGGCCAATTGTTCCTTTCATTGATAAGTTATCAAGCGGGTATTTTTCTAGTGGCTGACGAACACGGTCAGGATCGGGATGTAAGCAGTTTTTTACCTGCACGAGATTATTTTGAATAATTTCAGGCTTAGGCGCCACAAAGGGGCTGCGCATTTTACCCGCACTGTATTCAAAATACTCAAAATTTGCCATTTGTGGAATCGGCTCGACCTTCGGCGTTGTACTTGCTTTAACCTGATCAATAAACTCTTTTTGCTCAGAGGTATCATCGTTACATGCGCTGAGCAATAAACTCATCATGATTACTAAAGGGAACTGTTTCACTTTTTAGTTCCTCCTTCATAACGGTATGTTTTAGCAACAACACTAAACGTTAACTCATCATTCCCTAAGGTTTGAATTGTAAAATCATGAAGGCTCACAATACGAGGAAGCTGTGCGACTTTACCAACAAAATCACCAAACTCATGATAAGTACCCACAACCTCTATTTTAATTGGTAACTCAGTATAAAATTCTTTTTCTATTTCAGGTAACCAACCAATTTTCAAGAATGTAAGACCGCTGGTTGTTCCCACATAGGATAAGTCATCGAGTAATCCGGGGGTTTCATTTGAGGTCGGTAAGCGCTTCAATAGCTGCGAGAACTTTTCTTCCATATCAATCATTTGTTGACGATATAGTTCTAAATTACTCGCTATAGCGTACTTTTGCTTATAGGTGGTGCGCAATTGGGTTTCTTTCTCAACAGCGGCTTGATAACTCGCTATTTCATCAGACACCAATAAGCTGTAACTAAAGTAAAGTACAATAGCTGCAACAAAGCTACAACACAGAACTTTAACGGCGATAGGCCAATCGCCCATGTTTTCGAGCTCTATTTCATTCCAATCTATTTCTGTTAACGATTTGATATCAAGGTTCATTGCGCGCCTCGCCTATCTTATCAAATGGCTTAACATAAAATTCCATATTAAAGTCACTCAGTAGTCTTGATGTTTGTTCACCTGCAACAATACCTTGCATGATAGGTCGTTCAAGTAAATAAGATCCTTGAACTTGGCGTAGCATGGTTGATAAACGGTTATTTGACTCGCTACGACCAACAACATGAATACTATTACCACGGCGCTCTAATTTAGTTAAGTACACTCCCGCAGGCACTATTTTCGCAACTTCGTCCATAATTTGCGTACCTAGGTTACGACTGCTTTGTAACTCTTCGATTAAGCGCATACGTTGTTGTAAGCTTTCTTTCTTTTTATCCAACTCGTTAATTTCGCGAATACGTTGATTCAGTAATGCTATTTCTGTATTCAAAAAATCATTTTTAATATTTTGCCCTTCGCGCAGGCCGCTATAAAAAGAGCTCAGGATGTACATACTCAAAAAGCAGATCACCACAACAGCAAACAAAATAGTGACGAATTTATTTTGTGACTCTTTTCGTTGCTGTTCACGCCAAGGTAGCAGATTTATATGTGGCATGATGAAAAGCTCCTTAATGCTAACCCTGTCGCTATTGCAAATTGCGTACGATGACGTTGTAAAACGTTACGATCTATTTTTGGGGCTATCTCAATATTAGCAAAAGGTTCTGCAACCACTGCATGGATCCCTAATTCTTCAATCAATAGACGATCTAATCCGTCTATCATGGCAGTTCCACCGGTTAAAACAATATAATCGACCTGATCTTTACCACTGGTTGTTAAGAACATTTGCACTGCACGCCTTACTTGCTGTAATAGCGATGTTTGAAATGGTGCAAGTACCTCAAAGGTGTAATTAGGGGGTAAATCACCGGTTGTTTTACCAATTTCAGCTTCATCAAAGCTTTTATTATAATAGGCAACTATACTATTAGTGTACTGGTCGCCACCAAATACTTGGTCACGGGTATATATCGTTTCACCGGCTTGAACAACACTCACCAACATCAAGACAGCGCCAATATCAACGACGGCTACACACTTGTTAAAAGCATCACTTGGTAGCTGCTGATAGTAGATGTCCATAGCGCGGCTCAATGCGTAGCTTTCAACATCAACAACTTTTGCTATCAGATTAGCTGTTTCAAGCGCACTCACTCGTGCCTCGACACTTTCAGTTCGCGCAGCAGAAAGTAAAACATTCACTTTGCTTGGATCAGCCTCATTGATTGAAAGTTTTTCAAAATCAATATTCACTTCATCAAGGGGGTAAGGGATAAGGCTATCTGCTTCGATGGCTATTTGTGACTCTAATTCAGCATCAGTTAATGATACATCCATAAAAATGACTTTCGTGATCACGGTTTGTCCAGACACGGCTACGGCCGCGGACTGAACTGATTTGGGTAGTTTCTTTTTTAATTTAGTAATCACATTGCCAATTGCTTCAATATCTTGAATTGATCGTTCAGATATTGCGCCTTTAGGCATAGGTTCTATCGCTAAAGCCTCAAGTCGCAAACCTGCGTCTGTTTTCTGCAACAACACCGCTTTGATACAATGCGATCCAATGTCGATCCCTACCATCATAGATGAAGGCTTTTTAAATAGCTGACTTAACATGTTTGCAACTTGGCCTTTGTTTTAATAATAAACAAGTTATAATTTTTGTCTGAAAAAATATTATTCATTTTTTAATCAATATATACTAGCAGTCTCCGATTCTAATTGGGAGTCTATTTAGGGAAAATATAAGTGATTTTATTAAAGAGAACTTTACAATTTATTATCATCTGCTCGTTTTTAGGCCTTATTACATTAGTCGGTCTATACTATTACGTTAAACCTGACATTCCTAGCGTTCAGGTATTAAAAGACGTTCAGTTACAGACACCTATGCAGGTTTTTTCTCGGGACGGCTTATTGATTAATCAATTTGGTGAAAAACGACGTATTCCCGTCACGATAGATCAAATACCACAACCACTCATTGATGCGATCTTAGCAACTGAAGACAACCGTTTTTACGAACATATAGGAATTGATCCTATTGGTATTGTTCGTTCTGCCATTGTACTCATTTCCACAGGTGAAAAGAAACAAGGCGCAAGCACTATAACTATGCAGTTAGCTCGTAACTTTTTCTTAACTCGAGAAAAAGCGTATATTCGTAAGGTCAAAGAGATCTTTATCGCCCTGCATATTGAAAGTATTCTTAGTAAAGATGAAATTCTTGAGCTGTACTTAAATAAAATTGAGCTTGGAAATCGCGCTTTTGGTATCGGTGCCGCCGCTCAAGTTTATTATGGCAAAGACCTAAACGAGTTAACCCTTGCGCAAATGGCGATGATTGCAGGCTTACCAAAAGCCCCTTCTGCTTTAAACCCTATCAGAAACCCTGTACGTGCTAAAGCACGCCGAAACGTAGTGCTTGGTCGTATGTATACAGAAAAATACATTACACAAGCGCAGTATGATGAAGCAACCAGCGCACCAATCACAGCTAAGTTTCACGGCGCTGAAATTGATGTATACGCGCCCTATATTTCTGAAATGGTACGTGCAGAAATGGTCGCGCGTTTTGGTCATGAACGCGCTTACAATACTGGCTTTAGGGTATTTACAAGTATCGACTCTGAGATACAACAAGCCGCACAAGATGCTTTAGTCAATAACCTCCATGCCTATGATATGCGCCATGGCTTTCGAGGTGCAACAGCTCAACTATGGGATAGTGAAACAGAAAGTCCACTTAATAAAGATGCGATTTTAGAAAAGCTAAAAGACGTCAAAGAGTTTGGTCCACTATTAACGGGTGTCGTTACACAAGTTGCAGAACAATCAATTCAAGTATTGCTTAAAAATGGTGAACAGGTAACGGTTGAATGGGATGGCTTAAAGTGGGCGCGTAAATATATCACCCGCTATAGACAGAGCTTTCCGCCAAAAACAGCTGCTGAAATCCTCACAGCTGGTGCACAGATATGGCTTCGTAAAAACGCTGATGACAGCTACATTTTGAGCCAAATACCAGAGGCATCAAGTGCCCTCGTATCGCTCGACCCACAAGATGGCCGTATTAAGGCTATCGTTGGGGGCTACAGCTTTGAGCAAAGTCAATACAACCGTGCTGTTCAAGCAAAACGTCAAGTGGGTTCAAATATTAAGCCGTTTATCTATTCTGCGGCACTAGAAAATGGCTACACATTGGCATCTATTTTAAATGATGCGCCAATAAATCAGTGGGATAAAAGTCAAGGTGTTGCATGGCGTCCAAAAAACAGCCCTGCTGTGTATAACGGTCCTATTCGTATCCGCCGCGCCCTTGCACAATCTAAAAACGTGATCTCTGTAAGATTACTACGCGGTGTTGGCTTACAACGCACCGCAGACCACCTACTTAAATTTGGCTTTTTGAATAGCGATATTAATCGCAGTGAATCCCTTGCATTAGGTAGTGCTTCAATCACACCGCTTGAACTGGCAAGAGGGATGAGTAGCTTTGCAAATGGTGGACACCTTATCACCCCGTATTTTATTACTGAAATACAGGACTCTTCTGGCAATACGATATTTAAAACACAGCCAGAGCTTGCGTGTGACACGCCTGAGCCGACATCATTTACAAGTTATACAGCTGACAGTGACCAAGTAAATTCAGTACAATCGGATACTGCGCCTCGTTGTGCACCGCGTATAATTTCAAAGCAAAATGCTTTCTTAATTTCACAAGCGATGCATAGCGCAGTTTGGGGTGGCGGTAGTTGGACCCACAAAACGGGCTGGAGTGGTACTGGCTGGCGAGCTCAAGCACTTGAGCGCCGTGATCTTTCGGGTAAAACCGGTACAACCAATGACTCTGTTGATACTTGGTTTAGTGGCTTTAACCGTAACGTGATGACCTCAGTGTGGGTTGGCTTCGATAACCCTGGTAACCCACTCGGCCGTTCAACCTACAATAATAATCTAGATAAATCACAAATATCTGGTGCAGAATCAGGTGCTAAAACGGCTCAACCAGCTTGGGTTGATTTTATGCGTGTCGCGCTCGATGGCATGCCTGAGGCACCTATTGAGTTACCTGAAGGACTGGTGTCTGTTCGTATTGACTTAGCAACGGGCTTGCTTAGTCATAAAAATGATTATACCAGCCGCTTTGAGTACTTTATTAAGGGCACAGCACCTACAAAATATGTACTCGATCAGCCAACGGATATATTCGAAGAAAATCTTTCAACAGAAGAAGAGCTATTTTAGCTAATTGAGTGTAATAAAAAGACCCCCAGTAATTGGAATGTCCAACTATTGGGGGTCACTTCATTTGACGGTTTTTTTATTACACGATAAACAAGGTTTATTTTAGGTTGTTTACCAACCAATACAAATCAGAATGAACGCCTGCCGCAGTCACTTCTTTTCCTGCACCAGGGCCTTGGATTACCAAAGCGTTATCGGTATACCACTGTGAGTTAATAACAAAGATATTGTCACCGGGCTTAAGGCTTGCCAGCACATCGTCTTTTGCGACATTAACTAGGCCAACTTCAGCCTTCACTTTACCATTAGTAATGGTAATCGCACCGGTATAGCGAACAAGTTTATTTTCGACTTGTGCTTGTTCAGCTTTTGCCGTCATAAATTCATCAAGTAAATGCTTATTTGCTAAGAAATCTTGCCAGCTACCCGCAGCCAACTCTTCAGGCATTAATGGAGTTAAAGCGATATCATCAAGCTCTAAATCAAGACCGAGATCACGTGCTAAAATAAGCAGCTTACGTTGCATATCTCGACCCGATAAATCTTCACGAGGATCAGGCTCTGTATAACCCATTTGCTGCGCTTGTAGGACTAAATCAGAAAACGGCACGCTGCCATCATAACTGCTGCATAACCACGACAGAGTACCCGAAAAAACGCCTTCAATACGGTTAATTTTATCACCACTGTTTTGCAGATCAGCAAGTGCAAAGTTGATAGGCAAACCTGCACCAACGCTGGTGTTATAACGCCATAATAAATTGCGCTCGGCTAAATTAGTGCGTAAGTTTTGATACCAACTATTAGCTGCGGTACCAGCATATTTATTAGCACTGATCAGATGGCAGTTAAGCTCAACAAAATCAGGGTATAAGAGGCTAAACGCTTCACTAGCTGTGATATCTACGATCACTTTGTGCTCATAATCAAGTTCACTAATACGTGTTAGTAGCTCTTCTTTTTCGTAGTTTTGCGCTTCATTTTGCCACTGCTCTTGCCACATATCAGTGTTTAAACCACTAGCACTAAACAGCATTTGCTTAGAGCGAAGTAAAGCGACCACTTTCACTTCATAGTGCTCTGAAAGGCGTTTTAGCTGCGCTTGTAGTTGTGTCAGGAATACCTCTCCCACATTACCCAGCCCAGCAACAATCACAGCCAACTCTTGGCCTTTATTAATTAACTTGTCGTGTAGTAAGGTCAACACGTCACTATCAATCGCTTGGTCTTTTAAAACTAACACGTAGTTTTCATCTTGCTGTACAAAGCGTGTGTTGATACTTTGCTCTTTTAATAACGCCGTTGTTTGCTCTGCGAGTGAGCTAATATCACTGCTTGGCGCTACCACCGCACAACCACTTAAATTTGACTCAACAATATTGGCACGCCCTGCAAGGTAACTTACAACTTGATGTGTACACGAGCCTGGGACTAATAGATACGTATCGCCGGCTTTCACAAAGTGATGCAGGCTATGCTGAATCAACTGGCTCAACTCACCCACTTCGCCACTACTTAATTTATCAACACGAAGTAAGTCAATGTTATCGAGGGTCGTAATAAAACGTTTAGCTTTACTGTACCCCTCTTTTACAACCTCTGTTGGGCTTGCCTCACAGTCAAAGCTGCTTCTTACAACGAGTTTAATGTCGCTACCTTTTAGCGGCGACAATGTCTTAGCATGCAATACAGGGTTACCTAAGCGGGCTAACAAATTCGCTTGTTCACGGCATACCTTGTTATATTTAACAGCATTTTTAACTTTGCGAGGATCTGTACTAAATACACCTTGTGTATCAGTCCAAATTGATACCTGCTTTGCAAAGGTATAACTAGCCAGTAATGTGGCACTGTAGTCACTGCCATTTCGCCCTAGCGTTACGGTATTGCCTTGGCAATCAGCGGCAATGAAGCCTGTTACAACATTGATCTGGTTTTGGCTGATTAACTCACTGCAACTTTGCTGGTTTTTTTGATGTAACAATTGACCATCATGCAAAGTAAAGAGTTGTCTTGCATCAACATCTTTAGATTCTAAACCGAGTTGATTTAAATAAGCTGCAAGTAACCGAGCAGACCAAACTTCACCATGAGCAAGTAAAGGTGCTTCTTGTAATTGTTGCTGGGCAATTAACTCTGTCAGTGATGCTAATTCATCTTTTAGTTTAGCTAATGCATGCTGCTTACTCTGCGACACTAATAGCTGCTCGATTAGTGCACGCTGATTATTATCAATAAGCAATAAAATATCACTCACAGCTTGATTATCATTTTGTTGATAGCTCTGCCAGAGCTTTACAAGTGTGTCTGTCGTTTTCCCAGAGGCTGATACAACAACACAATCGCCTTGCTCAGTGTTCGCCAACACAATGTTCGCAACTGCTTGATACCGCTCGGCCGAGCTTAGGCTCGAACCACCAAATTTATGAACAATATTAACCATTTCTTCTACCACAATGCCGTATGTGCAGGCGTTAACTTAAACGATGTATTTTGCTGACTAGTTGACTGTACTTGAGCGCCTTTAGGTTGGCTCGCTTGTAAGCCTTCGCCAGGCTTAACTTGATTGAAAACACGTTCAAGATCAGCAATTAAGTCGTTAATATCTTCAATACCGACAGAAATACGAATGAGTGTATCGCCCACACCGGCCTCAAGGCGTGCTTTAGGCTCCATGCCAGCATGAGTCATTGTTGCGGGATGACAAATAAGGCTCTCAACTCCACCTAATGACTCTGCAAGACTAAACTCTTTTAAGCTTGTTAAAAACGCAGCAGCGTCGTTAATATCACCTTTAATATCAAAGCTCACCATGCCACCAAAGCCACGTTGCTGCGCTTTAGCGAGCTCATGCTGAGGGTGAGAAGCAAGACCTGGGTAATAAACCTGACTAACAAAAGGCGAATTTTCTAAATACTGAGCGATTGCAAACGCATTTTCTTGATGTTGTTTTAAACGCACATTTAATGTTCGTAAACCACGAAGGGTTAAATAACTGTCAAATGGTGCTCCTGTGATACCGATGTTATTTGCCCACCAAGCTAGTTCATCACCAAGCTCTTGTGTTGCAGCAATCACTGCACCACCCACTACATCGGAGTGACCATTTATATACTTAGTTGTTGAATGTACGACGATATCTACACCAAACTGAATTGGATTTTGTAGTGCTGGTGATAAGAACGTATTATCTGCAGCAACTAAGGCTCCACATTGCTTAGCAACCGAAGTGATTGCTTTTATATCAGTTAAACGCAAAATTGGATTACTGGGTGTCTCTATCCAGATAAGCTTTGGTTTGATTGCTAAAATTTCTTGGTGATTCTCAGCTTTAGTTAAATCCAAAACTTTTAGTTTTAATAACCCACGCTTTTCTAATGACGTGAACAAACGGTAACTACCGCCATAACAGTCATGTGGAATCACTAAAGTGTCGTCACTGTTTAATAGCTGCGTCGCTAAATGCACCGCTGACATACCTGTTGCAGTAATAATACCTTTTGCACCACCTTCAAGTTCAGCCAATGTTTCAGCTAAGATATCTCGATTTGGATTACCACTGCGTCCGTAGTCATATTGACGTTTAGTATCAAAATCAGCAAATGAATAGGTGGTTGATAAATAGATAGGTGGAACGACAGCACCATGATGTTTATCAGCTTCGATACCATGACGAACAGCTATCGTCGCTTTATTTTTTTCACTCATTTCATCACCTACTCATTGATTGGATGTTTAGACGTCTAAAAGGTTAGATGATCAATTATAAGAAGTCAAAGCATTTGTGACTCACACATGGAAGTTTATACATTTACACTACTAGATGGCTAAATAACTAGTATTTGACTATCTTTTTTAAAGAGATAAAATTTCCGCATCTTTGCGCTGTGAAAAAGGCGTAAGCTACTTATAACCGAGGCAACGAAATAACTTATGGCTAAATGGAACGGTGAATACATTCACCCATACGCAGAACACGGTAAAAAATCAGAACAAGTTAAAAAAATTACCGTATCAATTCCGCTCAATGTACTAAAAGTATTAACAGATGAACGTACACGTCGTCAGATCAATAATCTGCGACACGCGACCAACAGTGAACTTCTATGCGAAGCCTTTCTACATGCTTTTACAGGTCAGCCATTACCAAATGATGACGACTTACGCAAAGACAACCCTGAAAAAGTCCCTGAAGAAGTTAAAAAGATCATGCTAGAAATGGGATTAGATATCCCTGTACTTGATTCTGAATAAGCCATCGGATAAACGCCGATTCATAAGCATAAAAAAACTCAGCAAAGGCTGAGTTTTTTTATTCGCGTTAAACTAGTTCGCTTAATTAAATTTAACGCATGTAATCTTCGGGCATTTCAATTTGCGCAACGCCTGATTCAACTGCCGCTTCTGCAACAGCACGTGCGATACGTGGTAATAAACGCGGGTCCATTGGCTTAGGAATAATGTACTCGGCACCAAACTCAAGTGATTCAACGCCAGCCGCTTTTAATACTTCGCTTGGTACTGGCTCTTTGGCAATACCACGAATAGCATGTACAGCTGCAATTTTCATTTCATCATTAATTGCCGTTGCACGCACATCAAGCGCACCACGGAAAATAAACGGGAAACAAAGCACGTTATTTACTTGGTTAGGAAAATCTGAACGACCCGTTGCCATAATTAAATCATTGCGCGCACTGTGTGCAACTTCTGGAGCAATCTCAGGATCTGGGTTTGAACACGCAAACACAACTGGTTTGTCTGCCATTAGCTTTAAGTCATCCGCCGTCAATAGATCTGGCCCAGATACACCTACAAAGACATCCGCATCAGCAATAACGTCTTGTAATGTACGTTTATCAGTGTTGTTAGCAAATAACTGCTTATATTCGTTTAAATCATCGCGGCGAGTATGGATCACACCTTTACGGTCAAGCATATAGATATGCTCACGTAATGCACCACACTTAATTAACAGCTCCATACAAGCAACAGCAGCTGCCCCTGCACCTAAACATACGATAATGGCATCTTCGATATCTTTGCCTTGTACTTCAAGGGCATTAAGCATACCGGCAGCAGTAACAATAGCTGTACCATGTTGGTCATCGTGGAAAACTGGAATATCGCAGCGCTCGATAAGCGCTTTTTCAATTTCAAAACACTCTGGTGCTTTAATATCTTCTAGGTTGATGCCGCCAAACGTATCAGCGATGTTTGCAACCGTATTGATGAAATCTTCTGTAGTGCGATGTTTTACTTCAATATCAATTGAATCAAGGCCAGCAAAACGTTTGAATAGTAAGGCTTTACCTTCCATAACAGGTTTTGATGCAAGAGGGCCTAGGTTACCTAAACCTAAAATTGCGGTACCGTTTGAAATCACCGCAACCATGTTACCTTTACCAGTATATTTGTAAGCATTTGCTGGGTCAGCAGCGATTTCACGAACCGGTTCAGCCACACCTGGGCTATAAGCTAAAGCGAGATCGTTAACCGTTTCGGCCGGCTTGGTTAATTCAACACTAATTTTACCTGGAACGGGGTGAGCGTGGTAATGTAATGCTTGTTCACGGAAATCTGACATAACGCGATAGTATCCTGCAAAAAAGTTAAAAAGTGAGAGAGCTTGCATCAGTACGATACCTGTAATGTATAAAAATTCCAAGTATTATCAGGTCTATCCTGTTATATGCTATATCGCTTAATTTTAAAGGATTTACCCACAACTTCTGTGCATAGTTGCGATTAATCAGACATAAAAATTCACCTATTTATGACCTTTTAAGCACCTGTTTTTGTATTTTATATGCACGAACACTGCAAATAGCCGAAATTAGTTCCAAATAACCATTTCGACGACATTACCAGCATTTACTTACAAAGTTATTTAAATTTATTACTTTTTATAACTTTTAGAATCATTTATACATCTAAGAATATAGCGAAGGGATTGCACTTTGTCTGCAAAATTAGCGACATAATGAGCATAACAAGCAAAAATAGTTATATAGGAAGTGAGTGAAAATAACAGGTTCAGCATAACGTCTAACATCATGCTTTATAAATATCAGGTATAAAAAAAGCACCCTAAGGTGCTTTTTTTAACAAAACAGCAGATATTACTTCTTGCTGCTAAGTGCACCGAAGCGCTTGTTGAAACGATCAACACGGCCGCCAGTGTCTAAAATCTTTTGCTTACCAGTGTAAAACGGGTGACACTCAGAACATACGTCTAAGTGGATGTCTTTACATAAAGTAGAGCTAGTTTCGAATTTGTTACCACATGAACAAGTTGCAGTGATAGCTTCGTACTTAGGGTGAATACCTTCTTTCATAGGGAACCTCTAGTTAAGGCCGCATCGCTCTCCAAACCCGTAGTCTGGCACCATACGTCGTTAATACAATTAATAGGCCGCGTATTTTATAGGCCAATACGCTCTGCGACAAGCTTTAAATGCATCTTTCGCTAAAAAAATAAACAGACGGCGCTTGGTTTAGCATTTGTTGGTAGGTTTTTACGACTATTTTTAGTACATTATCTGTCTGTTCTTGTTTTCGTTGAGCCACCATGCACTTTGTAGAAGTTGCCATAAAAGTCCCCTTACCGCGTACCTTCGATTATAAAGTTGAACCGCTGTTGCATAACACTGAATTGCAGCCGGGCATGCGTGTTCTTGTGCCATTCGGTCCACAAAAAAAAGTAGCAGTCATACTTGCCACGAAAACAAGTACTGACATCCCTAAAGAGAAGATAAAAGCTATCATAGAGGTGATTGACGAAGCCCCTATTTTATCCAAACGTCATTTAGAGCTATTAAAGTTTACAGCTCGCTACTACTGCTACCCTTTGGGTGAGACCATACATACCGCACTGCCAGCAGCATTAAGGCAAGGTGAATGCCCTGATAAAACCAGCATTAATATGGTTGAGTTGACCGAAAAAGGGGCAAAGCTCCCTTCTTTACGAGCGAAAACGCAACTCAACTTATTAAAACAACTTGCGCAGTCGGGTAAGTCTTCGTTAACCGAATTAAAAGCGCTCGGTTTTAATAAGAAAACAATTGATAGCCTACTTGAGAAAGCGCTAATCAAACAATTTATTGAGCATGACAATCAATGGCAGCAACACGCACCCACAGTGGGCAAAAAACCGACTCTTAATAAAGAACAAGCTGTCGCTTGTACTACCATTAACCAAGCACATGGATTTGCAAGCTTTTTACTCGAAGGGGTGACTGGCAGCGGCAAAACAGAAGTTTACTTACAGTGCCTTGAAGAAGTATTAAAAAAAGGCCAACAAGCTTTGGTTTTGGTTCCTGAAATAGGTCTCACCCCACAAACCGTCAATCGTTTTCGTCGTCGCTTTCCTGATACGCCCATTATGCTATGGCATTCGGCACTCACTGATAACGAGCGCCTACAAACATGGCGCTTTTGTGAAAAAGGCAGTTGTGCGATAGTTATCGGCACACGTTCGAGTATATTTTTACCTTTTTCATCACTAGGCATGATCATTGTTGATGAAGAGCATGACAGCTCATTTAAACAGCAAGATACACTACGCTACCATGCTCGAGATCTTGCCGCTTACAGAGCCTTTCAACATAATATTCCACTGGTACTCGGCAGCGCGACACCTGCCTTAGAAACCTTGCATAAGGCGATTACTAATAAATATCAGCTACTTAGCTTAACACAGCGAGCACAAACCAGCACCGATAATCAGTTTCAACTATTGGATATGAAAGGCCAGCCAGAACAAGCCGGTATCGCTCATGCCAGTCTTGCTTATATGCGCCAGCATTTAGAGCGTGGCAAGCAAGTAATGGTATTTTTAAATCGCCGTGGTTTTTCACCTACACTTATATGCCATGAATGCGGCTGGCTAAGTGAGTGCTCACGTTGCAGTACCAGCGCAACATTTCATAAAGCCATTGGCCAAATGATTTGTCACCACTGTGGTGAACAGCATAGCGTGCCTCATCAGTGCCCTGATTGTGGCAGCACGCAGATCTTCCCAAACGGCAAAGGCACTGAGCAAATCGAAGAGTTTTTAACGCAAACCTTTCCCGATATTCCCATTAGCCGTATCGATCGTGATTCAACACGCCGTAAAGGTAGCCTAGAAAAAGCCCTCGATGACATCAACCAAGGCGGCGCTCGTATTTTAGTTGGGACGCAAATGTTGGCAAAAGGCCACCACTTTGCCGATGTTAGCTTGGTACTGATTTTAGACGTGGATAGTGGCCTCTATTCATGTGATTTTCGTGCCACTGAGCATTTAGCGCAACTTGTAACACAAGTAGCAGGCCGTGCTGGACGTAGTGGTGAGCCTGGGCAAGTGTTATTGCAAACTCACTTTCCTGAGCACCCGCTACTGCAAGATCTCGTTAATAATGGCTACCACGACTTTGCTCGTTACGCCCTGACCGAGCGAGAAGATGCTCAGCTTCCCCCCATTACGAATATGGCGATTGTGCGTGCTGAAGGGCATAACATAAATCAAGTTATGGATTTTTTAACTGATTTGGTTCCTGTACAGAGTGTATCTGGTATACAATTGCTCGGCCCGATCCCCGCGCCACTGGAACGTGTGGCGGGTAAGTATCGGTTCCAATTACATATTCAAGCGCAGGAGCGTTCCCACTTACACCAGTATTTAGCGCAAATGGTTGACTATATTAGTACCAGTAAACTTGCGCAAAAGGTGCGGTGGAGCTTAGACGTTGATCCTATAGATATGATTTAAAGGCCAATAGAGAATCATGGCACAACACGATTACATAAATAAAAAACCATCGAATCGAAATAATAAAAAGCAGGCACCCACTAAAAAACCCTTTCCAGTTGTTTTAGTCCTAATTGCTATTATTCTTGTGGGCTGCTTTGGCTATGGCTTGTGGTACATAAAGCACAATGCTGACCCTGCACTTGTTGAGCAGCAAGCCAATCCGACTAAAGCGGAAGAAAAGGTGATTCCAAAACCTAAACCGCCTGAGTTTATAAAAGAAATAAAAGAGCATGAAGTTCAAGTTGAAGTAAAAGAACTTGAACAAAAAGGCCCATACGTTATGCAATGTGGCTCGTTTAGAACACTTGAACAAGCACAAACCCTCAAAGCAAAAATAGCATTTGCAGGCCTTGTTGCAGAAGCTAAGCGCGTCGAAGGAAGTAATGGCGTATGGTACAAAGTGCGCTTAGGGCCCTATAAAACCAAACGCCAAGCAGAAAGTGACAAAAATAAACTGAAACGCATCAAAATAATGGGCTGCGGTATTTGGCTTTGGACTTGATTTTAGTTCATTCACCCATATAAACACCTCATCAATCGCTTTTTACGAGCGGCTCTGCCGCTCGAAGATGAGGAAAAACATGACCACTATTGTAAGTGTACGCCGCGACGACAAGGTCGTTATTGGTGGCGATGGCCAAGTTTCACTTGGTAATACCGTAATGAAGGGCAACGCCCGTAAAGTTCGACGCCTTTATAATGGCAAAGTAATCGCTGGATTTGCTGGCGGTACTGCTGATGCCTTTACCCTATTCGAACGTTTTGAAAGCAAATTAGAAATGCACCAAGGCAACCTCACCAAGGCTGCCGTTGAGATGGCTAAAGACTGGCGTAGTGATCGCGCCCTTAGAAAGCTTGAAGCTCTGCTTGCAGTCGCAGACGAAACCGCCTCATTAATTATCACTGGTAATGGCGATGTGGTGCAGCCTGAAAATGACCTTATTGCCATTGGCAGCGGTGGTAACTTTGCACAATCAGCAGCCACTGCACTACTGGAAAATACCGATTTAAGTGCTCGTGAAATTGTCGAAAAAAGCCTGACAATTGCAGGTAATATCTGCGTATTTACGAATAACTATCAAACCATTGAAGAATTGTAATAGGAACTGCTATGTCTGAGATGACGCCAAGAGAAATCGTTCACGAGCTTGATCAACATATTATTGGCCAAGCAAAAGCTAAAAAAGCAGTTTCAATCGCGCTACGCAACCGCTGGCGCCGTATGCAACTGAGCGATGATTTACGTGCAGAGGTAACACCAAAAAATATTTTAATGATTGGTCCTACTGGTGTGGGTAAAACAGAAATTGCTCGCCGCCTTGCAAAACTTGCTAATGCCCCTTTCATTAAAGTGGAAGCAACTAAGTTCACCGAAGTGGGCTATGTTGGTAAAGAAGTTGAGACTATCATCCGTGACTTAGTTGATATTTCGATTAAAATGACACGTGAACAGCAAACTAAGAAATTCAAACATCGCGCTGAAGAAGCGGCAGAAGAGCGTATTTTAGATGCTTTATTGCCACCAGCACGCGATACCTTTGGTGAGTCAAAAACCGAAGAGAACTCTTCAACTCGTCAATCTTTCCGTAAAAAATTACGTGAAGGTCAGCTAGACGATAAAGAAATTGATATCGATGTTGCACAAGCACAGCCTAATGTTGAGATTATGGCTCCTCCTGGTATGGAAGAAATGACCAACCAGCTACAGAGCATGTTCCAAAATATGGGTGGCGACAAGCGCAGCAAGCGTAAGCTAAAAATTAAAGAAGCGTTTAAGCTACTAGTTGAAGAAGAAGCAGCAAAACTTGTTAACCCTGAAGAGTTAAAAGAGCAGGCTATTTTCGCAGTTGAACAAAACGGTATCGTGTTTATCGATGAGATTGATAAAATCTGTAAACGTGGTGAAGCATCTGGCCCTGATGTAAGTCGTGAAGGTGTACAACGCGACTTACTACCACTCATCGAAGGCTCAACAGTAAGCACTAAGCACGGCATGGTGAAAACTGATCACATGTTATTTATTGCTTCAGGCGCATTCCAGATGTCTAAACCATCAGATATGATCCCTGAACTTCAAGGCCGTTTACCTATTCGTGTTGAACTTGAAGCACTATCAGCAGATGACTTCAAACGCATTCTAACCGAACCTCACGCATCGCTAACAGAGCAGCAACGTGAACTGTTAAAAACAGAACAAGTTGATGTTGAGTTTACTGATGACGCAATTGAGCGTATTGCTAAAGCAGCGTGGCAAGTTAACGAGAAAACCGAAAACATTGGTGCTCGTCGTCTGCACACTGTAATGGAAAAACTAATGGAAGAAATTTCATTTGATGCATCTGAAAAAGCAGGCTCAAAACTGACAATCGATGCAAGCTATGTTGAACAGCACTTAGGTGCACTTGTTGAAGATGAAGACTTAAGCCGCTTCATTCTTTAATCAACAAATTAGCGTTATAATCAAAAGCCTCCAATTGGAGGCTTTTTAGTTTATAAATCGTCTATTCGAGGCTGACATGAAAGAAGTCACTAAAGTTCATTACCACACTGTAAGTAAAGTCTTAGATGTTCATTTTGATGATGACTCTATTGCGCGATTTAATGCTGAATTTTTGCGTGTTCACTCGCCTTCAGCAGAAGTACAAGGTCATGGCAACGAACCTATGAAGCTGGTGCTTGATAAACAGCAAGTAGCGATAAGTAAGATTGAGCCGGTTGGCCATTATGCTCTGCGCTTAGTATTTAGTGATAATCATAATAGCGGTTTATATAGCTGGTATTACTTAGCAGACTTACAAGCCAATCATGATGAACTTTGGCACAAATACCAAACACGAGTCACTGAACACGAAGCTAACAAAGACAGCGTGCCTATTAAGTTTGTGCCTTAGTAGAGGCTATCAAAAATCAAAAAGCGCGATGACGACCTGTCAACGCGCTTTTATTTTATCTCCAGAAAATGTATTAAACTTTAAACTTATCAATTGCTTGATAAAGCACACGCGCTTGCTCAGATACTTCTTCGCTGGTTTGCGCATTGGTTGCCGCATGGCCTGACGCTTCTTGAGCTATATCACGAATGCGAACCACATTCTTGTTAACCTCAGAGGCTACTTGGCTTTGCTCATCGATTGCCGTTGCAATGTGTGTACTCATTTCCATAATAGTTTGCACATCTTCGGTAATCGAACGCAGTAACTCACCCGCTTTGCTGGCTTGATCTGCACTCTCGCCACCTTGTGCACGACATTCTTGCATAATGCTCACCACTTCTTGAGTACGCCCTTGTAGAGTGGAGATAATACTCTCAATCTCTTGCGTTGAATCTTGCGTGCGCTGTGCCAGTGAACGTACTTCGTCAGCAACCACAGCAAAGCCACGCCCTTGTTCACCAGCGCGAGCAGCTTCAATTGCCGCATTCAGAGCAAGTAAGTTGGTTTGCTCTGCAATACCACGAATTACATCAAGTACTGAGCCAATCGTTTCGGCATCTTTTTCAAGTTGAGACACAACATTAGACGCATTACCTAATGACTCAGACAGGTGGTTAATTTGCACCACGGTTGATTCAACTTCAGAGCGACCTTGCTGAGCACTTAAGTTGGTTGACTCTGCTTTTTTGGCTGCTGCTTCAGTGTTATGAGAAATATCTTGAATTGTTGCCTGCATTTCTGTTGCTGCTGTGGCAACCATATCTGCTTCGTGTAACTGCTCTTGCATACCCGAACTAGTCGCAGCGGTTGTTTCTGATAAGTGCTCAGTAGCAACATTTAGCGTTCCTAGTGCAGTGTTCACCTCATAAATTAGCTTTTTAAAATCACCAATCAAGCTATTGAAATCCATAGACATGGTGGTAATTTCGTCTTTACCTGACTGAGCAATCGCCATACTTAAGTCATTGCTGCGGCGAATTTCATTAATCGTGTGGTAAACACGCTCAATTGGCTGAATAATCGAACGACTGGTAAAGTAAACCAATACCATAACCACAATACTGGCAATAATAAATACCATAACGGCAATGAACTGTGCTTGCGCTGCGCTTGATTCTACAAACGCTTTGGTATCACTAGTGAGCTCAGAAACAATCGCATCACTCTTCTCAACACTGGCTTTCATTTCACCTAATGCGCCTGACTCTAAATCAAGGCCAAGTGCCACCTGCGCATCGACTAATGCTTTAAACTTTGTTTGATAGGTGGTTAGTAAGCTCAGTAACTGACTTTCATAACTGGCGTCGAATCGTGAGTTTCTGATCTCTGCTTTGAATGTTTCAACCAAGTCATCAAACTTGCTTAAGTATTTTAAATCAAAGCGTAACATAAAGTCTTTTTCTGCACGGCGCAGCTGCAACATGAGCGTTAACAAATGAAAATTTTCGCGCTCACTTAATAACGTTTCGACCTGATGAACAGCCCCTCGTAAGTCACCATAAAGCGCATCTTTAGGGTGTAGACCGATTTTCTTTTGCAGCACAACAACTGTCTGAAAATCTTCATAGTAGCTTTTCGCAAGCCCTCTAAATTCATTTAGTTTACTTGCATCCATTGATAAATCAGCAAGTAACTCATCAAGGCGTGCCATTTTGGTTTTTAAAAAACCATATTCTTTTTCGAATAACTCAAGGCTATCTACATCTTTGTAAAATAGGAAGTTTTTCTCGTGCTTACGCATAGCGAGCTCGTGAATATCGAGCTCTTCAGCATTTTGAATTGTTTCATTGAGCTTGAGCATCATGCGCGACTCAAAGATAATTACACACAGCATCACAACCATTGCAAGGCCAACAACCAGCGCATTTAACTGTAAACGACGCTTTATAGTTAAGTTTTGTAATACATTCATTCAAAGTGCCCCATCGAAATATGCATTTTAGAGTATAGCTAAATTATTGAAAGCAGCTAAATTTTGCATGCATTTTCCGCTATAAAAAACGCTTATACAATGATTTTTTGTCCCAGATCAACCTGTTGCCATAAATGATGATGCAACTTATCTAGCTGTTGCCATTGTTTTTTCTGCAACCAGTCGACTAATGGAGCTGGATCACTCGGAAAATTCAGTTTTTTATTTTGAGGGGATTGAAGCCAGTCATCCATTGCATTTGGATTCAAGTAGCTCATGACATGTGCAGCTCCCATCGCTAATAACGTTTGTGCATTGATACCTTGCTCGAATTGTTTGCCAAGTGGCTTTAAGAGTAGCTTTTTACCTAATTGTAAGGCTTCACTAGCAAGCTCAAACCCCGCATTACCGATAACGCCACCCGCATTGGCTAAATCATTTAAAAAGCCGACTCTTGATGGCGCACGCAAATGAATATTGCCTATTGAGCTATCCTTGGCATCGGGGTGATAGCAATAGAACTCACGTTCAGGGAAATCCTTTAAATAATCAACAACACTGTCTAGGTTTTCAAATGGTAAATATACAAGTACTTTGTTTTCGACCATTACAGGGTTGTCATGGTGATGGTTTGCAATAAATGGCGGAATAATATTCTCAGCATAAGGTTGCCAGTGCACACCTAGATAAACATTCGCTGGTGCATAATTACGTATAAGTGCACGCCGCAAGAAAGCCCGACCAAACATAGGCACTTTATCTGATAAAAATGCAGCTTGATGGCTCATACCTACCACAGGTATTCCTTGCTGTCTGGCAGCCCACGCTGTAATAGGTTCAAAGTCATTGAACACTAAATCATAGTGGCGCAAGTCTAAGTTTTTAATATCTTTTAATAGCTGTAAAGGGCGTGCATTCTTTAAAGTTTTTAGGCTATCAACCTGCCCTGATTTACTATTAAACGATAACCCCCGAAATGTTCTGTAGTCGGCAAAATCGTCCATATCAAAGTAATCAAGCTCACTTCGACCAGAAAACACATAGTCTACCTCAACACCCAATGCACTAAAGGTCGTTGCCATGACACGAGCACGTGTAATATGGCCATTTCCCGTCCCTTGGATACCATATAAAATTCTCATAGATATTCCACCACCATTACAGCTAACATTGCACAACACGACCCCATCGCCGCTCCTATCAATACATCGGCAGGATAATGTACTCCAATTACCACTCTTGATATGGCTACACCTGATGCCCACATAAAACAAACAAATGAAAGCTCAGGAAAATAAATAGCCAATATTGTGGCCACGACAAATGCTCCTGCACTATGCCCTGACGGTAAACTAAACTGGTCACTCGGGATCAAATAAGCACTTTTGACTAAGCAATCACATGGACGCACCCTTGCAATCCGTTTTTTTGCTAAGAAATAGATAGGCCGTTCTATTGCAAAACCCAATAATAGACACTGTGCAAGTTGCTGAAAGTGTAATTGCTCTGTAAACCACCAAAGAGCAATGAACAACACCACATATAACCCGCCATCTCCCGTCTTTGATAAACCGATTGCTGACTTTTTCACCCAATTTGGCGAAGCGTCATTGAAGACACTCAAAAACAGCTGCTCATCAACCTTTGCTAACCTTGTAAGTATGTTGTTTGCCATGGTGAGCTCCTTGTCATACTTTGCGCCTAATTTTTATACTCATCTCAGCTTAGGCGTTAAAAATAACAATTAGGTGACGCTTTTGAGACACTAATGTTGCGGTGCACAAAATCCTTTGATTTAAACCAATAAACCCACATTAAGTCGTTGTTATTGAGTTGTATCAAGGTATACTGAATACTAAACAGACAGTCTCTTTAGAGGATGAAAAAATGGATTACAGCACTTCGGATTTATGCGACCACTTTGCAGATGTGGTTGATGTGCTCGAACCAATGTTTATTAATTTTGGTGGACGCTCAAGCTTTAGTGGTCGAGTAAAAACTGTTAAATGCTTTGAAAACAATGAGCTGATCCGCGAAATTTTATCAACAGATGGAACTGATAGTGTTCTACTCGTTGATGGTGGCGGCTCTACTCGCCGTGCATTAATCGATATTGAGCTGGCTGAGATCGCATTAGAAAATAATTGGCAAGGTATCATCGTTTACGGTGCAATTCGTCATGTTGATGAGTTAGAAGAACTCGACTTAGGTGTTCAAGCGATTGCTTCAATTCCCGTTGCAGCTGATAGCGAAGGTGCCGGCGAAGACGGCATTGGTGTTAACTTCGCAGGGGTTTCGTTTTTTGATGACGACTTTATCTATGCAGATAGCACTGGCATTCTTTTATCTGCCGAAGAATTAGAGTTAGAAGTAATAGAAGAAGACTAAACTCGGTGACTGATTACCTTAAAATTTATGAACGAGCGGCTGTAGAACATTTATGTACACGCCGCTTAAATGAACAAAAAGCATGGCAAGCACTGTCTTTACTTGATACCCATGTTAACGCCCAACAAGCTTTAATTGATGCGAAACACTTCGGGATTCGCTATGTATTGGTTGGAGTATGTGAAGATATTGGCCCACGGGCAAATTTAGGTAATGGTGGCTCACACCAAGCATGGTCTGCCTTTTTAAAACGCTTCCTAAATCAATCACATAACCAGTTTTTAAATCATGAGCGCGTATTGCTACTAGGCGAAGTGGCGCTTGATGACTTACACCAACAAGCCACACACCTTGATAATAAAAACAATGACGAATTGGCTAAGCTACGCCAGCTTTGTGCAGAAATAGATACCCGCGTTGAGCACGTGCTTGCAATGATCTTCGCTGCGGGTTTAGAACCTATCGTCATTGGCGGTGGGCACAATAACTGCTTAGGAATTTTACGAGCCTTAAGTAAACAGTATAATAAACCCGTTCATGCTATAAACCTTGACCCTCATGCAGATTTTAGAGAATGCGAAGGTCGTCACAGCGGCAATGGCTTTAGGTATGCCTTTGAAGAAAATCATCTCGCTGATTATCACGTCATAGGCTTACATGAGTTTAAAAATAATCAAGCGATTCTTGATGCACTTAAAAACGCTCACTTCACCTTTGATAGTTATCAAGATATTCAAGTACGCCGTACTATTGACCTATCAACTGCATGCAAACAAGCGACAGCACGTTTAAGTAAAGCGCCATTAGGAGTTGAAGTCGATCTCGACAGTATTTCACTAATGCCTGTGAGTGCTTATACAAACTGCGGGTTTAGTGTCGCTGATGCAGAACACTTTGTACATGTAGCGGCAAGCAACAGCAATGCGCATTACTTACACTTATGCGAAGGTGCGCCCTCACAACATCCGGTTGGTTTAGAAGCAGGAATGAACGATGCTGGCCAAATCATCACCGCTCTTGTGAACGCTTACTTACAAGCCAGGGAAGCAGGTTAGCTCGAGGTTAAGATTGTAGGCGCGATTTTATATCGCGCAATTTATATCACGTAATAAGCAACGTGGGGTAAACCCACAGCTATAATCATTGATGCTCTAAGCGCCACTGTTTTAACCAAGACATCATCCCTACACTACTCAACGGATAGCTAAAATAATATCCTTGAGCCGCATAGGCATTAAGCGACTTAACAAATTTAAGATGCTCTTGAGTTTCTACCCCTTCGCATATTACTTTTGCATTGTTTTGATTGTGCATATCAACCATACCAGATACCAAGCTACGCACTTGGCTTTGATGAGCGAAGTCAGCAGTAAGCGACGGAGCTACTTTTATGTACTCCACATTTAAGTTTGGCAGCTTTGAAAGTAAAATAGGGGTATCACCAAACCCATCTACGCATAATTTGATACCAATACTATTTAATCTGGCTATCATCGCTTTGCCTTGGTCATCAAGATTCATAAACAAATCAAGTGGACATTCAATGATCAAGTCACCCACTTCTAAGCGGTGTTCACTGAAAATACGATCAACAAATTCAATAAACTCTTCATTGAGCATTTCGGGGCCAAACACATTAATACTCAAAGGAAGCTCAATCCCTTCCATTCTCAGCGCCATCGCAAGCTCTGCAGCTCGCTCTATTACATACGCAGCGACAGGATAACCAAGGCCTGCAACACGTATATCATCAATGAACTTATTAGCAGCCAAAATACCTTGCTTTGGGTGCTGCCATCGCAATAGCAACTCTAAAAACTCTATGTGCTCATCACTATTACGAATAATCGGTTGAAAATACAGCTCTAATTCGCTAGCAAAATCAAGGTTAGACAGCTCGCGCAGTCGTGCTTGTTGTTCAAGCTGTTCAACCATCATATTTGCATGATAAGGCACAATAGCCTTATTCGGGTTGGAATCAAGCGCAAGGTTGACAAACGAGAGCAAATTATCAAAACTATGTTCTGGGTTATCACAACTAACATAGCTGGCTCTAACTTTCACTTCAATGGTGCAATTTGCCACATTAAATGGCTTTAAGGTTACTTGCCTAATTTTATTAATTAATTGCTCATGATGATGTTGCTGCTCTTCAAGTGAACAAATAAACGCAAAATTTAATCCACCTAAATGAGCAAGCTTTTCATGAAGTCCTGAAGGGGCCGCGACACTCAGTACAGAATCTGATTCAAGTTGATGTTTAATACGGCTGGCTGATTGCGCAAGCAACAAGTCTCCAAAATCACGACCTATATGCTGATTTACACTTTCAAAGCCTTCTAAACGTATCACCACTAAAGCGCAATTATTCGGGTGTTGCTGTCGAAAGTGTAAAAAGCCATCTTGCAACGCTTTACGATCAGGCAAGTCGCTTAGAGGCGTTTTATCCATATCATTATGATGAGTTAATAAAGAAGGTACTTCTTCCTCTTCGTTGGCTTCTTCGTAGTTGAAAAAGCCCGACACAGTCAGAATTATTACCGCAGATACGAGCCAATAAATAGCAACATCCAGTAATAAATGGGCAGAAAACAACACCGCAAAACACAATGCTGCTGTGACACTTATAATAATGGCTAACCAATTAGTGGTTCTGAATGCCTGCCAAAGATGGAAGCAAAAACTGATCGCCAAAAGCAAAATCAGCCAAGACTCACCTAAACTCAGGATAGCAAGGCCTAGCATACCATTGACCACTAGGCTGAGTCGTAAAATAGGATTTTGAGTCACACACAGCGCACATACCATAGCCATAAACAGTGCACCTGCCAAAAACACAGCAATGACATCTCCACTCACAAAGAGAAGACTTGTACTGGCACTTGTTAAACTAGCAATCAATGACATGTAATCCAAACTGTGTAAAAGCTCTATCTAATTTAGTCTACCCAAAATCCACAGATTTGACAGTTTATTTACACCAAACTGATAACTTAATTGTGCAGGATGAGATATTTGCCAGTGGGCAATATCAGCACGAGCACCCACTTTTAAGACGCCACGATCATCAAGACCCAATGCACCTGCGGCGTTTCGTGTCACCCCAGCTAATGCTTGCTCTGGAGTCATGCGGAAAATAGTACATGCCATATTCATCATCAAATGCAACGAACACAGTGGCGAAGTACCTGGGTTAAAGTCTGTCGAAATAGCAATGGGCACTTGGTACTGCTGTAACAGCTCTATCGGCGGATATTTTGTTTCTCTTAAGAAGTAAAAAGCACCCGGTAATAATACTGCTGCGGTACCCGCTTTTGCCATAGCCTGAATGCCAGCTTCATCAAGATGCTCGATATGATCGGCTGATAAACCATTAAATTCAGCGACAAGCTCTGCACCATGCTGATTTGATAACTGCTCAGCATGCAATTTTACAGGTAAGTTATATTTCTTCGCGGCTTCAAATACACGCCGTGTTTGCTCATTACTAAACCCGACATTCTCACAAAATGCGTCGACCGCATCAGCCAAGTTGGCTTGGACGACCCGCTCTAACATCTCACCACACACAAGATCGATATATTCATCACTACGACCTTTATATTCTAAAGGTAATGCATGAGCGCCTAAAAAGGTCGTTTTCACATCAACCGGATGGTTTTCACCTAATAAGCGCGCAACTTCGAGAAGTTTAATTTCGTTTTCACAATCAAGACCATAGCCTGATTTAATTTCAACCGTTGTCACCCCTTCTGAAAACAGCGCATTTAAACGCTCTTTTGCTGCAACAAATAATGTTTCATGATCAGCTTCACGCGTAGCGCGAACAGTACTTGCAATCCCCCCGCCATTTGCAGCTATTTGCTCATAACTGACACCTTGAAGTCGTTGTTCAAACTCTTCGGCACGGCTTCCAGCAAAAACAAGGTGAGTATGACAATCAATTAAACCGGGTGTGAGCCATTGCCCTTTCGCTGACACGGTTGGGGTAGCTAATGCATCAAACTTTGGTAGCTCAGCTTGTTTCCCTAACCAGGCAATCTTGCCATCTTTAACAGCAATAGCGCCATTTTCGATAGCACCATAGGGTGCATCAATAGCAGGGTTCATTGTAGCAATATTGGCATCTGTAATTAGTAGATCCCAGTGTGACTCATTATTATTCATTGTGTGCATTTTTCACCTATACTGAATTTTGCAGTGCCCTGACTTAGCTATGCTCAAAGCAGATAACTAAAATAGACGTAAAGTTTATCAAGTCACCTTGTATATACAAGATAATTATGCCACCTTGTAACATACTATTAACTTTATACATCGCCTTCAATGAGCATCACTAAATTCGCACAGATAAAGCAATTTATAGTTGATAATATTCGTTCCGGCCAATGGCAAGAAAACGATCGTGTGCCATCAGAGAATGAATTAACCAACCAATTCAAGGTAAGTAGAATGACTGCAAGACGGGCACTGAGTGAACTGACAGATGCTGGCATTCTAACTCGTAGCCAAGGGCTCGGAACCTTTGTTGCCAGTTTAAAATCACAGTCTTCTCTCCTTGAGATAAAAAATATTGCCGACGAAGTTCGAGCTCGTAATGGCCAATACAGCTGTACAATTTTAGTAATGGAATCAATACAAGCCGTTGCGCCTATTGCTATAGCATTGAGTGTTGATATTGATAGTCATGTTTATCGAAGTGTTATTGTCCACAATGAAAATGAGCAACCATTACAAGTTGAAGAGCGTTTCGTCAATCCAAAGCTGGCTAAAGATTATTTGCAACAGAACTTTCACACCCTGACTCCCCACGAATACCTTTCAAGTGCAGCCCCCTTAACAGAAGCAAGACATACAGTTGAAGCAATCATGCCAAATAATGAAATGTGTCAGTGGCTCAACCTCTACAATGAAGAGCCTTGCCTGCAGGTTATTCGTCGAACTTGGTGCTCTGAGGGGATCGTAAGCTTTGCACGCTTAGTCTCCCCTGGCAGTAAATATAGGCTGGGAGGACATTTAACCTTTAAAAAATAACCGCTTAAATTGGCCACTGATATTGAAAGCCTAAAGACTCAATTGCCGAGCCATCAATGATTCGCATCTTGGCCTCATCGCTGGTAAAACTTGGCTCAGAGCTACCCTGCTCGGCACACTTTTGCTGGTAATAATCAACTTTTGTTGGGTGAGCAGGATTGACTACATTATAGATTGCAGATGCATCTGACCAACCTTCAATCAACTTGAAAATAGCATGAATAACATCGTCTCGATGCACCATATTGACGAGTTGTTGGCTTGAACTCTTAAGCTCCTTACCTGCAACAAACCGCCCTGGTTCACGGTTTGGCCCAACTAGCCCTGCCAGCCGCAATACTTTACCGCCCGCTTGTAGCACGCATTGTTCGGCATCATACAAAAGCTGTTGGCGAGGTGATGAACATTCAATAGTACTTTGCTCTGTATATGTATTATCAGCGTTGTTATACACACCCGTTGAAGAACATAAAATAACCCCACGGCATTGCAGCGATTTAGCTAACTCTAAACTAGCAGAAAGCGTTGCTAGGTAATCACTTTGACTATCACGACTTTTAGGTGGAATAGCACATACCCACCACGCGTCCTTTAAAGAGACAGTATGCTTCAATCCACTTGGTTGTAATATCAATTGGCGTTGAAAGTCATAGTCATGCTTGACCTCTCTTCTTGTGCCTTGCACCTGCCAACCTAACTCCTTTGCCTTAAGACAAAGTGCTTCCCCTAGCCAGCCAGCGCCTAGTACCACTAATTTATTATCATTAACAATCACTTGGTGACATCCCCTTGTGTTATGTATTATTTTATTAACAAACTTTACTTTGCCTTGTAGCGATTTGGGTGCAAATATGATTAGATAGATTACTCTAGCTAATAATAAAAACACGTGCACCTATGTTAAACAACCTCTCTTTACGTAAAAAAATATTACTTCTCATCGGTGGGACGATCAGTGTACTACTTATCATCGCGTCGAGCTTTTTTGTTAGTCACATTGCTGACTTATCACGACAAGCAATTCAGCGAGAAGCTGACAGTTATCTACAAAGTGAGCGACTTTCAATGCAAGGTTACTTTGCTCGCTATGGTAAAGTTGTTGAAACTTTTATTACTAACCCACATTTAGTGAATTGGTTTGAAAATTGGACTGAGCGTGATCAACCACTTGATAACCAACCTGGGTACGACAGCATCAATCAAGACTTTGTACGCATCAGTGGTAATGATGACAACATTCTATCTGCTTTTTTTGCCTCAGCAACCACCGGTGAATACTTTAAAGAAAATGAGCGTACTACACACTTTAATGGTGACCCCTATTACGCTTATAAACGTGGTTGGTGGCAAGACGCGCTAGCAATAAACAAGCTCTATGTCGGCCCTATTTCCGTTGACTTAACCACAGGCAACGCATCGGCGGTTGTACAACAACCAGTGTATAACCAAAATAAACTCATTGGTTTTGGTGGTGTCGACTTACAGCTCAACAATATTAACGACATGGTCGAGAATATTCGTTTCAACGGTCAAGGATTTGGTTTTTTACTTGATGGCAACCAAAAAGTTGTGCACCTTTCAAAACGAACAGGTCACAAACTATCAATTACCGACGAAAGCCCAAATGGCAAAGAAGGCCTAGAAGC
The DNA here is from genome assembly GCF_032716425.1 of Pseudoalteromonas sp. N1230-9. Taxonomy (NCBI): domain Bacteria; kingdom Pseudomonadati; phylum Pseudomonadota; class Gammaproteobacteria; order Alteromonadales; family Pseudoalteromonadaceae; genus Pseudoalteromonas; species Pseudoalteromonas sp. N1230-9. The sequence goes on along the minus strand of NZ_CP090419.1, from coordinate 401,774 downwards.
GCTGGAGAAACAATTTAACGATACATCAGGCTTTAGCGAATTAAATCGTGTTATGAAAAGTAAAAAAGACGGTAGTAGCTTCATCACTTTTAAAGGAGAAGAGTATTACGTTGTCTTCAATCGCCTTGAATTAGAAACCCCTTATCTTGATTGGTATGTAGGTATTTTAATTCCAACCAGCATGATTGATGAGCCTGTCAATGATGCCGTAATGACAACCACAACATCAGTGATCATTATTCTCGCGATTATCATTGCAATGATCTTTTGGGCTACGCAAATGATCACCAAACCATTGACTAAGCTAACTTATATTATGCGTGATATCGCCTCAGGAGATGGCGACCTAACACAAAAAATTGATATAAAAAGTCACGATGAAGTGGGTCAATTAGCCCTGCATATGAACACCTTTATCGATAAATTGCGTGCAATGATGCTCAATACTGCAGCGCAAGCGGAGCAGTTAAGCCAAGCAGCTTCACAGCTAAAAACAGTGTCACAAAAAACCAATGATGAAATTCAACAAGAGAAACAACAGGTAGACAGTGTTAGTGCAGCAGTCACTGAAATGGCCTCAACAGTACTCGAAATTTCGCGCAATGCACAAAATACCAATAATGCTGCTGAACAAGTACAAACCATTACTGTTGATGGCACAAAACGTTCTACACAGGCTCAGTCAGTCATGACCGCATTAGCAAGTCACATTGGTGAAGCGTCTAAAGTCGTTGCTGGTCTTGAGCAAGAAAGTGGCAATATTGGTGCCGTCATCGATGTGATCAACTCTATTGCAGAACAAACTAATTTACTGGCTCTTAATGCTGCCATTGAAGCTGCGCGTGCAGGCGAGCAAGGTCGAGGTTTTGCTGTGGTTGCTGATGAGGTTCGTTCATTGGCAAGCAGAACGCAAGAGTCAACTGATGATATTCGTAATATGATCAGCCGATTGCAACAGATTGCTCAGCAAGCATCAACGATGATGCAACAAGGACAAGAGCGCGCTGAAGGTTCTGTTGAACAAACACAAATTGTGCTTACAGCACTGCAAGACATCGCACAATCAGTGACAAATGTGCAAGATCAAAGTCATCAAATTGCGACTTCAACGGAGCAACAAACGGTAGTCGCAGAAGATATTAATAACAGCCTTGCGGCTATTAATCATTTAGTGAATAGCACGGCAGATCATGCTCATGAATTGGCTGATGAAGCCCGTGATTTGAATGAGTTAGCAGTCTCGTTAAATAAAACGGTTAATCAGTTTAAGTTATAAAGATAAATTGCTGATGTGATTAAAAACCCGATATCACCTGAAGATAATATCGGGTTTTTATCGTCAGCCTTCCCTGTTACCTGCGGCGCAACTGCTTTCGCATGATCCATAAAGTCTTGCCACTGCTGCTTATTCCATAAAGCAGCTCCTTGTTTGTCCATTCCTTGTTTTGATTGCGTTTGTACTTGTTCCATATAGTCACCTCCTTACGCTAGCTTCATCCATTTTAGGTTCCTTACCACTTGCCGTTCCTTAGCAATTATCCGTTCACTTTTTCCATAAAGCGTTGCCATTGTGCGCTTGTCCATAACGCCTTGTTACTTCCTTGCTTTCCATTATGCTTTGCTACGTTTTCCATTATGTAACTCCTTGCGGTTTATAATCCGTTATTCCTACAGCTTTTCCATGCTGTGCTCCTAAGTCATCCTTGTGTGCAATTATCGTTTAGCAATGATATACACAGCATGAATCAAGCCTGGAATGTACCCTAATAAGGTTAAAAGAATATTAATCCAGAATTGTGCACCTAAACCTACCTGTAAAAATACACCTAAAGGGGGAATTAAAACTGACAATATAATGCGAATTAAGTCCATGATTCACTCCTTGAAAACAAAATAAAAACCCAGCCAAAGCTGGGCTTTCATTAATTACTTATTATTCAGCAACAATCGTTAACTCATCGATTACTTTGCGAACATCTTCAGCATTTTCTGCAATGCTTACTGCAAGCTGTTTTTCAGCTTCTGATTCAACGGTACCTTTAAGGGTTACAACACCTTTGTCAGTATCTACATCGATATCAGTACCACCTACTTCAGAATTAAATAGGAAGCGAGTTGTAATCACAGTGCTTATTTTTGCATCTGTTAAATCACTTTCAGCTGAATCACCTTTCTCTTTTTTGGCATGCTTAGCTTTCATGTCTTTTACGACTGTAAGCTTGTTTTCAACATCAGTTACGCCATCTAAGCTTAATACCAGCTCTTCTGCTAACTCTTTATCAAGCTCACTATTCACTTTACCAGTTAGTACAACCTTGCCATTTTTTACATCTGTGTTGATGTCAAAGTTGTTTAGATTTGTGTTCATTAAAAGAACAGTTTCTGCCTTACCATCAATCCAAGCGTCTTTACTTTCATTTTCCCAGCTGCTTGCCTGAGCTGACATGCTAGTAGCACCAATAACTAACGCGGCAATCATAGACTTGTTGAATGTATTCATAATCTTTCTCCTTTTGATTAAAGACACATTACTTAATGCGACTTTGATGCCAACTATTTATCACTTTAATATCAATAGGTTACACTTTAATCTATTCAAGACACATATTCTCCTCGGTAACAATTTACAGGCTGCTCGGTAATAAGTTCACAATGTTGCAAAAATAACCAATTAATTGCAGATAATATTAATCTATGGTTAATTTAACGAAGTGCTAATAAACCAAAAAACACAACAACTTGATTTTTATATAAATAAAATTTGGCCTAAGCTTTGCTTTATATCGAATAACAGAAGAATCACTTTATAATCACAACAGGGAACTACCATGGCCGTTAAACTTGAAGATCGCCCAATCGATCAAGTAAGAGAAGAAGTCATTGACCAACTCATTTATAACTACAGTCATGCAGTTATTTCAGCTGAAGCATTTGAACGCCGACTAGATCAAGCAATGGCAGCCACCAGCAACGAAGTACTTGTTGAGCTTGTTGCTGACTTAGCGCTAAAAGCTGATACAGATTACAAATCGCATAAACATGCGCAATTTAAACCTCACTACAGCCATAGCAGTGACAACGAAAACTTACAACTACGCAGTATTCTTGGTTCAAATGAGCGTAGCGGCCAGTGGCTTGTGCCAAAAGAAATTCACCTAACAAACTGCTTAGGCTCAATCGAACTCGACTTTAGCGAAGCGATTTTCCAGCATCAGCATGTCACTATTTACGTAAACTGTATTTTAGGTAACGACGAAATCTACGTGCCTGAACATGTCAATGTGCTATCTAAACTGTTTAGCGTTATTGGCAGCGTAGAAAACAAGTCAGTCGCTCTAAATAAAGGTCAGGGCCCAACCATTACCATTGAAGGTAACGTATGGCTAGGCTCAGTAGAGATCAAAGTAAAGCGTACCATGAAAGAAAAGTTCATCAGCTTTGCCAATAGCCTAAAAGCCAGTTGGAAAGAAATGAACAAGGTGCAGTAAAAGTTGCGAGATATTGTAGGCGCGATTTTACATCGCGCAATAGGTAACAAATGACGCGTGGTAAACCTGCTGCTACAACTACCGCGCGAAATGAATTTCACGGCGAGATCAAAGATCATTATTCCTTTCACTTGGAATATCACTGAAATATTCTACAAACTCCACTTCAAAACCTGCGGGGTCGATAAAATAAACATTTTTACGGTATGGATTTTCTGGGCCGTGTTTATCAATTTCATAACCGGCTGAAACAAGACGTTCAATGACGGCATTAATGTCGTTTGTTACATAAGCAAAATGGGCAAGGCCAACTTGATGACCCGCTAAATCACGATTTTCATCTTCACCGTTATCACTTAATGCAAGGTATTGGTAATCATCACCAAAGTGCAGCCATTTGCGTGGTTTTCCAGACCATGTGCTGTCACCTTGACTACGCACACGCCAGTGCGGGAATGCGACTTTATAAAAGTGCAGCATGGCATCAACATTACTAACAACAAGGTTTACGTGTTCTAAATACATGGTAGTTTTCCTTTTTATTTTTAAACTGCCATCAAGATAAAACCTCAAGTTAGGTTTAGGTAAAGCGTTTTTTCAAATAAAAAAGCCCCACTAAAGTGAGGCTCTTAAAAAATGATTAGTTATTGATGAATTAACTACCCGCAACCTGCATTTGTTCAATTAATACAGAGCCTGTTTGAATACCGCCACGACGCTCAATGTCACCACCTAAGCCAACGACCGCTTTAAACATATCTTTTAAGTTACCAGCAATTGTGATTTCACTTACAGGATATTGGATTTCACCATTCTCAACCCAGAAACCCGCTGCGCCACGTGAGTAATCACCAGTCACTGTGTTCACACCTTGGCCCATAAGTTCAGTTACCAATAAGCCTGTGCCCATGGTTTTTAATAGCGCTTTCAAATCGGCATGGGTTTGTTCAACTAGCCAGTTATGAATACCACCAGCATGACCCGTTGGTGCCATCGATAGTTTACGCGCTGCATAGCTTGCTAACAGGTAAGTTTGCAGCTCACCACCTTGAATAATTTCACGATCGACAGTTTTTAAACCTTCAGCATCAAACGGCGAAGACGCTAAACCTTTTAATAAATGCGGGCGCTCAGAGATATTCACACAATCGCTAAATACTTTAGTTCCTAAGCTATCAAGCAAGAAACTCGATTTACGATAAAGCGCACCACCGCCAATTGCCGACACTAAATGGCCGAATAATGAATTGGCAATATCCGCTCTAAAAATAACAGGCACTTTCATGGTACCGAGCTTTTGGCTATTAAGTTTAGCCAAGGTTTCTGTTGCTGCTTCGAGACCCACTTTTGTAGCGTCATTTAAATCATCTTTATGGCGCGCTACGGTATAGGCAGAATCGCGCTGCATTTGCTCGCCTTCTTTACCAATCACCATAGTGCTAATGCTATGACGCGTACGCGGGTAACCTGCAATCATGCCATGGCTGTTACCATAAACACGTAAACCTTGGTGAGAAGAAAAACTTGCACCGTCTGAATTTACAATACGCTCATCGGCGTTTAGTGCCGCCTGCTCTGCTTGATGACAAAGTTCAATACCTTGCTCTGGGCTTACTTCCCACGGGTGGTATAAATCTAAATCGAGCGGCGCAAACTCAAGTAGCTCTTTATCAGCAATTCCATTGTATGGATCGTCAGAAGTAAATTTTGCAATATCAATGGCTTTTTCAACCACTGTACGTAATGTTTTAGGGTTTAAGTCGGCCGTTGAAGCAGAGCCTTTGTTATTACCCACATAAACACTGATACCTAAGCCACCGTCTTGGTTAAACTCTATTGTTTCAACTTCGCCCATGCGTGTACTGACAGACAAACCTGACGTGCTCGACATCGCCGCTTCTGCTGCTGTTGCACCGAGCTTTTTTGCATGCTCGAGTACTTCGCTGACCGCGTCTTTAACTTCAGAAATGTGTTGATAAATAGGATCTTTCATCTTGTGTGTCCTAGGTTCTGCTATTTTTTATAGTGTAACGAATGCTAACACACTGCGAGACGTGCATCAGCTAATATTAATCATTAACTAAATGACGTATAATAGCGAATAGTTAAGTTTACTGAATGAGCATCCTTATGGCGAAGAAGAAAAAGCCACTTATCGAAGAAGAAATTATTTACGTATCAAAAAGCGAATTAAAACGTGAAGCCATGCAATATCATGGTCTGGGTGCTGAAATCGCAAAAATGCCGAAAAAGCAACGTGATCGTTTACCGCTCAATCACGATTTAAAAGAAGCGTTAGTTGTTTCTGATAAGGTCAGTGATAAAAGTGATGCTTACCGCCGTAACTTAAACTACATCGCAAAAGTATTACGTAGCACAGAAAACGTGGACGAAATTCAGGCCATGATCGACATCATGCTGAACAAAAATAACCAAGCTGATGTGTTAATGAATAAAATCGAAAAGCTTCGAGATGATTTAATCAAGCAAGGTGACGACTTAATTAATCCAACTATTGAGCAATATCCAGCACTTGAGCGCCAAAAAATGCGCCAGTTAGTACGCGGCGCTGCCAAAGAAGTAAAAGCAGAAAAACCAGCTAAGAGTTACAAAGAATTATTCCAGTATCTGAAAGATGCAATTATGGTTTAAATCCCTTCGCGCGAAATAAATTTCATGCCTACATCAAATGTCGGCTGAAAGCTGACAACTCCTAAAACAAAAAAGGCTCTGAGCGTTCACTCAGAGCCTTTTTAATTCAATTATCAATTACCAGATTTTTACGCGATCTTCTGGTTTGATATACATCTTGTCGCCTTCTTTCACATCAAACGCCTGATAGAATTCTGGCATATTTGAAAGAATACCGATTACACGGTAATGGCTTGGTGAATGTGGGTCTGTCATTAAGCGGTTACGTAACTCTTCGTCACGGTATTTACGACGCCAAATTTGTGACCACCCCATAAAGAAACGCTGATCACCTGTGTAACCATCAATGATAGGCGCTTTTTCATCACCCAGTGATAATTGATAAGCAGTATAGGCAACTGTTAGACCGCCTAAGTCACCAATGTTTTCACCAAGTGTAAGCTCACCATTTACGCTAGCATCTTCAAATGGCTTATATTCATTGTATTGAGCAACTAACTGGCCGGTGCGCTCTTCAAACTGTTCAAGGTCTGATTCGCTCCACCAGTTACGTAAGTTACCGTCACCATCGTACTTCGCACCTTGGTCATCAAAACCATGACCTAGCTCGTGACCAATTACCGCACCAATTGCACCATAGTTAACAGCATCATCTGCTTCTAAGTTAAAGAATGGTGGTTGTAAAATAGCCGCAGGGAATACAATTTCATTGTTCACAGGGTTGTAGTAAGCGTTTACTGTTTGCGGTGTCATGTGCCACTCAGAACGATCAACAGGCTTACCTAGTTTTGCAGTCATATCTGCAAATTCCCACTCGCTATGGCGAATGTAGTTACCCACTAAGTCATCACCTTTCATTTCAAGTGCTGAGTAGTCTCTCCACTTATCTGGGTAACCGATTTTTGGTGTGAACTTATCAAGTTTTGCTTTAGCAGCAATTTTTGTTTCTGGGCTCATCCATTCAAGGTTTTCAATCGCAACGGCGTAACCTTTGATTACGTTATCAACTAACTCTTCCATGCGTGCTTTCGCTTCAGGTGGGAAGTTGTCTTTAACGTACACTTTACCCAGCATTTCACCTAATACACCGTTTGATGCATCAACGGCTTTTTTCCAAAGTGGTGATTGCTCTGTCACACCACGAAGTGTTGTGCTGTAGAAATTAAAGTTAAGATCAACGAGCTCTTTATCTAATAACGCAGAATAATTACTAACAAAGTGGAACTTAAGATAGTTCTGCCAAGTTGCTAAGTCTGTATCGCTATAGATACCTGCAAATTTTTCTAGGTAACTAGGTTGACGAACAATGACATCTTCAGTCTTGATGCCTGACGCATCAAGGTAAGCAGCAAAATCAAAGTCACCAGTAAGTTTGTTGGCATCTGCAACGCTCATCTTGTTGTAAGATTTAGTTGCATCACGACTTTCTACTCGGCTCCACTGTGCATCAGCAATACGTGTTTCAAGATCAATAATAGCTTTAGCCGCAGATTCTGCATCAGCGACACCCGCTTTGCTTAAGATAGCAGTTACGTATGCTTGATAAGCTTCACGAATTTTTGTGAATTTTTCATCATCTTTTAGGTAGTAGTCGCGATCGGGTAAACCTAAGCCAGACTGATAAACATACATCGCGTTTTCGCTAGAGTTTTTTGCGTCGTTATTTACGTACCAACCAAACGGCAAGTTACCGCCTTTAATACGAAGTTCAGCCATTAAAGCAACAAGATCGGACTTGCTCTTTACAGCATCAACGCTTTCAAGTACTGGTGATAATGGCTTGATGCCTGCCGCTTCACGAGCAGCTTCATCCATGTAACTGTTATAGAATGCAGCGAGTTTTGCTTCATCAGAACCTGGCTTAACATTGGTATTTGCCGCCGCTTTTTCGAGTACTTCTTTCATCGCTTTTTGCGAATCATCATAAAGCTGAGTAAATGAACCGTAGTTTGATTTATCACCTGGAATATCTGTTTTTTCTAACCATTCACCGTTTACATGATAGTAAAAGTCATCTTGTGCGCGAACAGACTTATCCATGTTCGCCAGTTCAATACCTGAATTTAAAGGCGCTTTTGCTTCAGTGACGGCAGCAGTTGCTGGTGCTTTAGTTTCTTGTTCTTTTTCACCACAACCAACAAGACCGAGCGCAAGTGCAATACTTGCCGCGGTAAGTGTTACTTTTTTCATGAGGTTCCCGTACTTATCGTATAGTTAGAGGTATCTTCGAAATACTACAAATAGGCAGTCTTTCGCTTTGTCCATCATAAACCTCTCAAGCAAAACAATAAAATCGAATATGTAACAATTCTTATCAAAAGCGATGAGTCGCATATTTAAGCGATAGTGGGAAACAAATAGACGCTTATTTTGTAAGGTCGCAATTACTTAAATAAAGATAATAGTTACCTTACAAACATCCGCAGGTCGAAGCTCAATCATCTATTGTATTTGGGCTTTATAGTTTAGCTATAAAATGATTTATACCAAGTAACCAACTTTGTTACACCCTCTTCTAAACCAATAGCTGGTTTGTAACCTGTTGCAGCAAATAAGTCTTGAGTATCTGCAAACGTTTTATAAACATCACCCGGTTGCATTTCTCGGAAGTTTTTCTTTGCTTCAATACCCAGCTCAGACTCGATTGCTTCAATAAACTTCATTAGATTTATAGGGCTACCATGACCAATGTTATAAACACGGTACGGAGCAGAACTTGTCGAAGGTGACCCCGTTTCTACTCGCCAGTGTTCATCACGCTCTGGAATAGCATCTGACGCCCTAATAACGCCCTCAACGATATCATCAATATAAGTAAAATCGCGCCACATATCGCCATTGTTATTGATATCTATCGCTTCACCTGCAAGCATCTTTTTAGTAAAAATAAAAGGCGCCATATCTGGGCGACCCCATGGGCCGTACACAGTGAAAAAGCGTAACCCTGTGGTGGGTAAATCATATAAATGCGAGTAACTATGCGCCATTAACTCATTCGCCTTTTTAGTTGCCGCATAAAATGACACAGGATGATCAACGCTATCTTTTGTTTCAAATGGTGTTTTTTCATTTAAACCATATACAGAACTAGAAGACGCATACACTAAATGTGCTACCTTGTTATGGCGACATCCCTCTAAAATATTTAAGTGTCCAACTAAGTTTGAATCAGCGTATGAATCAGGGTTTTCAATCGAATAACGTACACCAGCTTGAGCAGCCAAGTGAATAACGCGTTCAAACTTTCCTACTTCGAATAACTCAGCCATTTCAACGCGATTCGCTATATCAAGCTTTTTAAAAGAAAAGCGCTCATGAGATTCAAATTGAGCCAATCGAGCCAGTTTTAAGTTAACATCGTAATAATCATTTAAATTATCGATACCTATAACATCATGCCCTGCGGTCAATAGTCTTTGGCACGTCGCAGCACCAATAAAACCCGCGGCTCCGGTGACTAAATATTTCATTGTTAACCTTAAAAAAGAGGTTCAGCACTAAACGCTGACAAAAAACAAAAGTGTAGGTCAAAAAACACTGAATAGAGAAGCTATGATACCGTAAACAAGTAAGGCATATAATATTAGAATATATTTATCATACGCTATTTAGTGTAATTTTATTTTATCTCAGGACTTTTGATAGAGAAAGAGGGAATTACACACCACCAAGCGGACAATAGCTTGCAGGGCGCGTTTTCAACATAGCACAAACTATAATCTTTGCGCGAAGGAAACTTCGCGCCTTCATCTAGATTTAAAGCGCATATTTTTGCTTTATCTTTTCGACTATTTCTACATTGGCAGCAGGAAAAGCATAAGTATCAAGTTCATTAATTGCTACCCACTTACCTTGTTGCCCCTCAGCGCCATGAGCAGTGCCTGTGAAGTTGTCAACAATATGCACATCTAAGCGTACGCATTTATCGCCGTAGTCATGTTCGATCACGATTAGCTCTTCACTGCCATTAACGGTTAGATTTACTTCTTCTAGTAACTCGCGCTGTAGCGCTGTAAATACGCTTTCGCCCTGCTCTACCTTACCGCCGGGGAATTCCCACAAGCCGCCTTGGTGTTTGTCATCTGGACGTTTACAGATAAATAGCTGCTGATCTTTATAAATAACGCCGACTGCAACATGCACTATTTTTTTAGTCATTTTATATTTCCTCAATCATAAAAAAAGCGACGCAAGCGTCGCTTTTTATCTCAATGCTTAGGTTACTTTAATTTACCGCAACACTGTTTGAATTTTTGACCTGAACCACAAGGACACGGTTCATTACGACCGACTTTTGGTTCTGCACGATGGCTAACCACAGCATCTTGTGGTGTTTCGCCACCAAGGTGCTCTGCCTCTTCGTGCTGGTATTCACGCGGTGCATTTTCGCTCTTACGATGTTGCTCTTCAACTTTCTCAACATCTTCTTCAGCGCGAACTTGTACTTTACTCAAAATACCGACAACGTCGACTTTTAAGTTCTCAAGCATTTCAGAGAATAACTCGAACGACTCACGCTTATATTCTTGCTTCGGATTCTTCTGTGCATAGCCACGTAAGTGAATACCTTGACGAAGGTGATCCATCGCTGCCAAGTGATCTTTCCAGTGCTGGTCTAGGCTTTGTAGCATAATTGCTTTTTCGAATTGACGTAGGACAGACTCACCTACCATCTCTTCTTTTTGCTTATATGCTTGCTCAACCGCTTCTTCAATGCGCTCACGAAGTTTTTCTTCGTACAGTTTATTATCATCAGCTAACCATTGTGCAATAGGTAGCTCGATTAAGAAATCCTGCTTTAAGCGCTCTTCTAGGCCTGGAATATCCCACATTTCAGCTAGACTTTGTGGTGCAATATATTGGTCAATCGTACCGTTTAGCACATCGCCGCGAATTGCAGTAATAGTTTCTGAAATATCGCCTTCTTCAAGTAGCTCATTACGTTGTGAGTAAACAACACGACGTTGATCGTTTGCTACATCATCGTACTCAAGTAATTGCTTACGAACATCGAAGTTACGCGCTTCAACTTTGCGTTGTGCGTTTTCGATTGCACGGTTAACCCAAGGGTGCTCAATCGCTTCACCGCGTTGCATACCTAGCTTACGCATCATGTTCGTCATGCGCTCACCAGCAAAGATACGCATTAACGCGTCATCCATTGATAAGTAGAAACGGCTTGAACCTGCATCACCTTGACGACCCGAACGGCCACGTAACTGGTTATCGATACGGCGAGATTCGTGACGCTCAGTACCAATGATATGTAAGCCACCCGCTTCGATTACCGCGTCGTGACGTTTTTGCCACGCTTCTTTAATCGCTTTGATTTGCTCATCCGTTGGCTCTTCAAGCTTTTCAACCTCACTTTGCCAGTTACCACCTAACACGATATCGGTACCACGACCGGCCATGTTAGTTGCAATGGTTACTGTGCCAGGTAAGCCCGCGTCAGCAACGATGTCTGCTTCTTGCGCATGGAATTTCGCATTGAGTACGTTGTGCTTAATTTTTTCTTTACGTAAGAACTGCGATAAGTACTCAGAACTTTCGATAGAAATAGTACCCACAAGTACCGGTTGACCGCGCTCTTGACAATCTTTGATATCAGCAAGGATTGCTTCGTACTTTTCTTCTTGTGTAAGGTAAACAAGGTCAGCACGATCGTCACGGATCATCGGTTTGTTAGTTGGCATTACAACTGTGTCTAGACCGTAGATAGACTGGAACTCAAACGCTTCTGTGTCTGCTGTACCTGTCATACCCGCTAATGTGTCGTATAAACGGAAGTAGTTTTGGAATGTGATTGATGCCAATGTTTGGTTTTCGTTTTGAATGCGTACACCTTCTTTTGCTTCAACAGCTTGGTGTAAACCTTCTGACCAACGGCGACCTTCCATTGTACGGCCTGTGTGCTCATCTACGATGATAACTTCGTTTTCTTTAACAACATAATCAACGTCTTTTTGATACAGTTTGTGAGCACGAAGCGCCGCATACACATGGCTTAATAATGTGATACTTGAAGCTGAATAAAGTGAATCACCTTCTTCGATTAAGCCGCGCTCAATTAATAGCTCTTCAACTTTAATTTGACCACGTTCAGTTAAGTGAACTTGCTTAGACTTTTCATCGATAGTGAAGTCGCCGTCACCTTCAACGCCTTCTTCATCTTCTTTTTCTTGTAGCTCAAGATCAGGCACAATTTTATTGATTTCGATGTAAAGCTCAGAGCTGTCTTCAGCAGGGCCTGAGATAATAAGCGGCGTACGCGCTTCATCGATTAGGATTGAATCCACTTCATCCACTACCGCGTAGTAAAGTGGGCGTTGTACACGCTCTTCGATGCTAAATGCCATGTTATCGCGAAGATAATCAAAGCCAAATTCGTTATTAGTACCGTAAGTGATATCAGCAGCATAAGCGATTTTCTTTTGCTGTGGCATCATACCTGGTACGTTACAGCCCACTGTTAGGCCTAAGAATTCAAATAATGGGCGGTTAGTTTCGGCGTCACGTTTTGCAAGGTAGTCATTCACGGTAATTACGTGAACACCTTTACCTGTTAAACCGCGAAGGTAGGCAGGTAATGTTGCTGTTAGTGTTTTACCTTCACCGGTACGCATCTCTGCGATGCGACCTTGATGTAAAACCATACCACCAAGTAGCTGTACGTCGAAGTGACGCATGCCGTTTACACGCTTAGATGCTTCACGTACCACAGCAAATGCTTCTGGTAAGATATCATCTAGGCTTTGTCCGTTATCGTAACGCTCTCTAAATTCTGCTGTTTTTGCTTTTAGATCTTCATCAGAAAGCGCTTCTAATTGCGTTTCAAGCGCATTGATCAGTGCGACCGTCTTTCTTAGGTTTTTAATAGTGCGGTCATTGCGACTACCAAAAATCTTGGTAAATAAATTAGATATCATGATAAAACCGTTACAATATATTCTTTGTTAGCTAGTCGTTAGCTAACCCACTTTCTTTAATTGATAATTAATATGCGCTTATGCTCATGATGTAGGGCATATTAATTAACAATTTATCAGTACGCTGTTTAAAACACAGCTTATTTCGTGCGCTATCATACCAGAGTCTGCGCAACATCAAACCTTCTGTGTGTGAAGATATGGATTTTCAGCAAGAAAATTTAAAAATTAGCCGTAATCTTTGATCTAATGCGTAAAAATTAAATCACTGAGTAGATATGGCGACAATCGAAATAAAATCAAGATCAGGAAAGAAAAAAGGCGAATCTGAGGGCCCAATGCTTGGCAAGGCGCACTTTGAATTCAAGTAAACCGCAGCCCTCGTGTGAAGTAAATTTCACGCCTACACGTTACTTCTTACGGCCATGTTGCGCTAAACGCTCTAACTTCGCTTTTAACGACGGTGGTGCATCTGCGGCGATAGCGTTGAGGTAATCGGCTGTTTGCTCGCTCATTTGACGTTTTGTAACTGGTTTTTTATCTTGTTCTGATTTCGCTGACAAACGCTGGGTTGCTTGTGGGTTAGCAGTAATTTTAATTTGTCCGAGTTCAGCCATGCCTGCCTTTCGAAAGTGCGAAAGCATGTCCATTTTTAAATAATTTAAGCGCAGCGCAAACGGGGCAGAGACCGCCTCAATCATCAAAGTGCCGTCACGATAATTACTCACTCGGCATTTTTTTGATAATGTTTCGCCTAAAAAGTCATTCAGTATAGCTTGTTGACTCGATAGCCCTTGCGCCTTGCCTGCATAGGACGCAAGCCGGCTATTGAGCCCTGCCATAATATCGCCCAGCGCTTTAGGCGCATACCTATCTTTTGCCATCGCCCACTCTACTTAAACAATGTAATACCACAAATGACAATATACCATTGAGGTAAAGGGGATGCGAGTAAACATTACTCGCTAAAATAATGCCCACAGAATGGCTCCAACCGTAAATAAACGATTCAATATTAAAACGCCTCCTACGTTTTGTTTGTTTCTGATAGACTCAGATTTTGTTTTTTATTTAATAGATATAATGGCACAACATTCTCTCACTTTAGTTGTATTAGCTGGTGGCTTAGGTAGTCGCTTTGGCGGAAATAAACAAATCGCTGAAATTCCAACTCTTGGTCGCACAATCATGGAGCTAAGTATCGCCGATGCAGTCAAAGTGGATGTTAGCCAAGTTGTGATCATTATTAATCAAAAAATTCGTGCTGAACTTGAGGCCACAATCTTACCTCGGCTTCCTGATGACCTCGATATTGTATTAGTTGAGCAAAGTATTGATGCGTTACCCGATAAGTTCAGCCACCTAGCTGCAGATCGCATCAAGCCATGGGGAACTGGGCATGCACTGCTTTGCGCAAAGCCTTATGTACATAACCCTGCGATTGTGATCACCGCTGATGACTATTATGGCGATACTTCGTTTGAAATAGTTGCTGAGCACTTTAAGCACAGCACGCAATGGGCCATGGTTGGTTATCCTATTAGCCAAACTCTGTCAGATGAAGGGGGAGTTAACCGTGGGCTATGTGAGGTAGATGAACAGCAGCAACTCACTAATGTGATTGAATACTTAAATATTGAACGCGAAAATGCCACTCTCTACGGCGATACACCGCAAGGTAAAAGAGTGGTAATTACAGATGACTCACTAGGCTCCATGAGCTTTTGGGGAATAACTCCCGATGTGTTCAATTACTTAGAAAGCGGCTTTTTTGAGTTCCTAGAAAGTAATGACAACGGTGTCACAAAAGAGTATTATTTGCCCGACCAAATCCAAGCCGCCATCCAAGGTAAACACCAATCTGTCATTGTCTATAAAGCACAATCACCTTGGTATGGTGTGACTTACAAATCAGAGCTAGAAAAGGTTTCGAAAAAGCTTTATGAATTATATCACGGAAGAAATAGCAGTCATCGCCTCAGTGCAATCAAAAATGAAGAGTGAACTCTCAATGAAGTCAAACCCTGTAGCTGAGCATTTATCTCAGTGCTATGGCCTAAACGACGCCAATATTAGCTTAAAGCCAATTGGAAATGGTCATATAAACACAACCATGCTACTTAAAACAGATGATCAGGCCTTGGTGGTACAAAAGTTAAATACGGATGTATTTCCAGCCCCTGAGAAGCTCGTTGAGAATGCACGTTTAATAGAACAGCACTTAACTAAGAAAAATAATAATGGTGAGTATGATTTAGATATTATTCGTCACGTACCCACTATTGAAAATGACTTTTTGGTTGAATATGACCAAGGAGTATGGCGCGCACTCGAATTTATTGGCGGCAGTTATAGTGAAGATGTTGTAGCCAGCATCTCGCAAGCACAAACTGCGGCCAATGCATTTGGTCAATTCGCCCTTGCTCTGCAAGATTTTCAGGCTGAACAGTTACACCATGTTATTCCTAACTTTCATAACCTAGAAATGCGATTTGATGCCTTCAAAAAAGTGCTAGAGCAAAACCCACTGAACAGAACTGCACTATGCCAAGACGATGTTGATTTTTGCTTAGAACAGCAAAGCCTCGTTGCAGAACTAAAAGCGCTTGAAGGCACCATTCCTTTAAGACCTTGCCATAATGATACCAAAATCAACAATATGCTGTTTTGCACAAAGTCAGACAGTGCGAAAGCGGTGATCGATCTTGATACCTGTATGCCAGGCTATTGGCTGTTTGATTTTGGCGATATGGTACGTACATTCTGTTCACCTGAGCAAGAGGATTCTACTAACTTAAATAATGTTCGCGTGCGTGAAGAAATTTTCGCAGCAATTGTAAAAGGCTATGTTGAACCGCTGCAAAATGTGATCACCGATGCTGAAAAACAAAGCTTTTGGCTAGGCACCAAAGTTATGACGTTTATGATTGGCTTACGCTTTTTGACTGACTTTATTGATGGTGATAATTACTTTGCCACTAAACATGCGAACCACAATTTAGAGCGGGCTCGTAATCAGTTTGCACTGTATCGCGATATTCTTGATAAAGAGCATACCCTTAAAGCGATTTTAGAAATCAATAATTAAGGTTGTTGCGCGACATAAAGTCGCAACTACTTGTATCTAATTTAGTCAATAACGATTAGAAACAAAAACGCCTGCATTAATGCAGGCGTTCTGTGTACTCTAAACCAGCAAACAGTATTAAACCGCTTTTAAATGAGCTGGCTGTGGTGCAACTGCTTGTGCAACAAACTCTGAAAACTCAGCACCTAGCTTTTCATCACGCATACCGTATTCGATGATTGCTTTTAAATAGCCTAGCTTGTCACCACAGTCGTGTGAACGGCCACTCATGTGGAACGCTTCGACTATTTCAGCTTCCATCAATGCATCGATTGCATCTGTTAATTGAATTTCGCCACCAGCCCCTGCCGAGGTTTTTGCTAGGATAGGCCAAATAGCTTTAGACAATACATAACGACCAACAACCGCAAGATTCGATGGTGCTTCTTCAGTTTTTGGCTTTTCTACCATAGTTTTGATCGGTGCGCTTTCGCCAGCTTTAATCGTCACTCCACCAATATCAGCAATACCATATTTACTAACATCTTCAGCTGCAACAGGCTCAAGCATGATTTGGCTTGCTCTGACTTCTTTGAAGCGTTTAATCATGGCTGCAATATTTTCTGTTTTTTGATCAGCGGTATAGCTATCAAGAATGACGTCTGGTAGCACAACAACAAAGTCATCATCACCTACAATAGGTTTCGCACATAATACCGCATGACCAAGCCCTTTTGCTTCGCCTTGACGCACATGCATAATCGTCACATCATCAGGGCAAATAGAGCGTACTTCTTCTAATAAAGTGCGTTTAACACGCTTTTCGAGTGTCGCTTCGAGCTCAAAGCTGGTATCAAAGTGGTTTTCAATGGCATTTTTAGAGCTATGTGTTACAAGCACAATCTCTTTAATGCCTGCCGCTACACATTCATCAACAATGTATTGAATAAGAGGTTTATCGACAAGCGGCAACATTTCCTTTGGAATGGCTTTGGTCATTGGAAGCATACGAGTTCCAAGACCCGCAACAGGGATAACAGCTTTCATATTAAGTCCTTTTTTAAATATTAACTCAAATTTATAACTAAGTTAGCAGTGTAAAGCTTGCTCGAATATGAACAAATCATCACTTTTACTACTCATACAAGCGAGGCAAAACTTCGCTCACTTCATCAAATATGGTAACCCCTTGAGGCTCATGCCCTTTTAGGCTAAGTCGCTAAGCTAATTTAATACCCGCTATTTTTTATTTTATGACTTGCTGAGTAAAAACAGGGTGCGACATAATCAATCATTTATTGTTACGCGCCCAACTAAATAAAATGCTAAATCGTGACTAAAATAATGCGTTTACGAAAAGCATTTATTTGCCGTAACGAGGGAACAATTATACCACTCAAAAGGGGAACATTATATCAAACCTAAGGTAATTTATTATTAATATTCTTCATGTTAACAATAAATAATGACACTTTTTGTGTTGAATAAAACGTGGGGAAATACAGCGCAAAATAAAACCATACTATTGAATTAACCAAGCCTCTCACCTAAAGATAAAAGGCTTAGTTAACATTTAATTATGGTAATAAATAACTAATCACTACCGAACAAATCGCGTGTGTACACTTTTTCAGCTACATCAGCCAATTCATCGGTATTTCGATTAGAAATAATAATATCGGCGCGTGATTTAAGTTCATCAATTGTTTTTACGACTTCTGAATTAAAGAACTCACTCTCTTGTAGGCTAGGTTCATAAATAATAACCTCAATGCCTTTTGCTTTAATGCGCTTCATAATGCCTTGCACAGCTGAAGCCCTAAAGTTGTCAGATCCGGACTTCATGACCAGCCTATAAATCCCTACGACTTTAGGGTTTTGTTTAATAATTGATTCGGCAATAAAGTCCTTTCTTGTCGAGTTTGCATCAACAATTGCTCGAATCATATTATTCGGCACATCTTTATAGTTTGCTAGTAATTGCTTGGTATCTTTTGGTAAGCAATATCCGCCATACCCAAACGAAGGGTTATTATAATGAGAGCCAATACGCGGATCTAAACCAACACCTTGAATTATTTGCTTAGCATCAAGGTCATGACTTTGGGCATAACTATCCAGCTCATTAAAATAGGCTACACGCATTGCTAAATAGGTATTTGAAAAAAGCTTAATCGCTTCGGCTTCCGTTGAGTCAGTAAACAAAATATCAATATGTTCTTTTTCTGCCCCTTGGGTTAATAGCTCAGCAAATACCTTTGCACGCTCACTTTTCTCACCAACGATAATGCGTGATGGATGCAAGTTATCGTAAAGTGCTTTACCTTCACGCAGAAACTCTGGAGAAAAAATGATATTGTCGCTATTCACCTGCTCTTTTATTGCTTTAGTAAAGCCAACCGGAACCGTAGACTTAATCACCATCGTTGCACTAGGATTGATAGCTAAAACATCATTAATAACCGCTTCAACTGAACCCGTATTAAAATAGTTAGTATCAGGGTCGTAATCAGTGGGTGTTGCAATAATCACAAATTCAGCATCTTTCAATGCTAAGTGCTTATCTGTGGTTGCCGAAAACTGTAAATCTTTATTCATCAAGAATGCTTCGATTTCTGTATCGATAATTGGCGACTTACCAGAATTAAGCAACTCAACTTTTTCTTCAACAATATCCAGTGCAATAACTTGGTTATGCTGAGCAAGTAACATTGCATTTGATAAGCCTACATAACCAGTTCCAACAATAGTGATTTTCATTAAACTTTCCTAGGGTAATAATCGCTTTTTGAGTTCATTTTCTAAATGCTGCGCGACTTCAGTTGAACGATAGTTACATACCGATTGACGAGCAAATGAGCTCAGTAATTCATAGTCTTGAGGTGCCATTTCTAGTAATTCGACGATTGTATCGGCAATAGAGTTTTTATCTTTTACATCAAACAATAAACCGTTTTTACCAGGTATAACTATGTCATTCACTGGGCTGATATTGGATGCTAAAACGGGTGTTCCACATGCAAGAGCTTCTACGGCCACTAAACCAAAACTTTCTCTGTGAGTTGGAAAAATAAAAGCATCCATTTCACTATACTTATCAACTAATAGATTTGGTTCTAATGCCCCATAGTATGTAACCAATGAAGATAAGTCACTGTTGGCTATTGTGTTTACTAGTTCGTCAACCTCTGCGCCTGTGCCATAGATATTCAACCTTAGTTTACTAATCAAATGAGGGTGAGACTGTCTAATTAACACTAAGGCTTCTAGCAATTCTTGCCACCCTTTCCCTTCATCTATTCGAGAGACATACCCTAAAGTAAAAAAAGATGGTGAAGGGCTGATGGTTGGTTTAAATATATCAAAATCCACACCACCAGACGGAGATACAATAATTTTCTCCTTATCATACCAAGGATGTAACTCAAGAAGTTTATCTTTGAAATAGGATGATGGAACAACGACTGCAGTACTTTTTTTTAATATTAACTTAGACGCAAATCCCATTACTTTATGGATAGTTGTATTACCAACAAGATCATCACCATGAATATTTACTACGTACTTCGGCTTTCCAACCAATAGAAAAGGAATAAGGCAAAGGGTCGAATATGTTAAGTAATGAAAATAAATGAAGTCATAATTCCGCTTACTTATCGCATACATCCCGCTTGCAATGAATTTTATATAGCAGATAAGCTTTGCAAAACCTGAAGCACGGTGATCAATAACGACTTTACTTACAATATGATTCCCTTGTGTCTGAAGCTGTAGATAATTTTTACCCACAAAGCTACCAAATGAAGGGTCTTTTTTTGATGGAAAAAGGTTTGCAATAAAACAAATCTTACTCATTTTTGAACCTTTCTAAAACGCTCTAATCTCTTTTTAGCAAGTCCAGGAAATAACGAAGCCAGCCATGCTCTCAGTAATTTCCCCGCAATAGGAGGAGTAAAGTATTTAAATACAGTTAGCAGACTTACTTTTTGACCGCTACTGTAATAAACCAAAAAATCAAAACACTTTTTGTTTCTTTTTGACATTAAATGACCATACCGATCGTAAAATTGTTGGAACCCTACAGAGCGATTCTTTTGATTATCCGTAATTCTGGGTTTGTCATGAGCAGTATGCACTATATATGAAGGAGTACTTATTCGTTTCGCAGCACCAAATTTCAAAATCATTCGAGTCCACAGTTCCCAATCCTGAGATGACACAACTGACTCATCAAATAATCCTGCCTCTATTAAGCGCGCTCTCCTAGTAAGAACTTGATTAGACGCTTGATTGAAGTTCAGCTGAGCATCTATATCAATGATCATATCTGAATTTAAGATAGGTCGTTGAGTTTGACCGTAATCCCAAATATAGCCGCTACAAACAAAGGCATATTTCTCTTCAAATGCCTCAACTAAGTCTGCGATTCTGGTTGGTAAAAATTCATCATCATCATCAAGGCCTGTCACATACTCACCTTGAGAATGTTGAATTGCATAGTTGCGAGCACGACATGCGCCCTCATTTTCGCCAAAACAGTGAAAGCGAATATTTTCATTCTCGCCAGCTAACTGTTTTAAGTACTCAACAGTCCCATCTGTAGAGCCATTATCAACGATAAATATTTCTATGTTTTTATAAGTTTGCTTTTTTACCGACTCAACAGCTCTTTTGAGAAGTGAAAGTCGGTTGTAGGTTGGTATCCAAACACTCACGAGAGGTTGGCATGATGTCATGAGTTACTCCTACTTTCCGTGTCTACCCATAATAACGATACAAAACAACCGAGTGAAATCCCTAACGTGCCAGAAATCCAAACATGGCCACTCAGCTGCGATAAAAATAGCAGGATAAGAGTACCAGCCAACACCGCAGGACTATAAATAGATTCAGGCCTAACACACTGCTTTAAGGCTTTAATAAAGGTAAAAAAGTAAAAGGAAAAACATACAAATAAGCCAGTGAATCCAAAGTAAACTAATACATCGATCGCATCAATTTCTGCAGAGTATTTTATAGGGATAAACTCAGCGATTCCCGCAGTTCCGACCCCAATAAGTTGCTGCCAAAATTCTAGGTAATTAACGTAAACAACTAACAATTCTTGTGCAAATTCATCTCTGCCAGATAGAATTATTCCTAAAACGCCTTTTTGGCTCAATACCCACATGAGTCTGTCGTACAAGCCTAAAGCCATGAGTAAATCGTTAATTACATATACAATGACCGCTATAGCACAGAACATAGGTACAAGAATATATAATTTCAGCTTAGTCATTTTAAACAGCCTCTCTCTTTCATTGAGAATAGGCACAATAAACACAAGACTTACAGCAGCGAGCATGGCAGTTTTAGTGGCGACAAGTAAGCCACAAAGCACAGTAAATAAAGAAAATACAATGTACCACTTACGCTTATAGTTCCAACACATATGAAGCATGAAAGAGAAAAGCACGACCATGGTCGCACCTAATTCATTTGCCGCATATATAAAACCATTAGAACCTGCCGTTTCACCATCTCTTAATTGATAACTTGAGCGACCAAAACCTAACGCACCTAAAAATAAGTTAAAACACAAGATAGCAAAATTACTAATTAATATTCTTTCGAGCCATTTTCTAGTAAACAACCCCCAACGCGCAGCCAACAGGCCAAAATAAATAAAAATAGACATTGGCATGAGGATTTTATACACGTTTGAGAAGTCAGTAATAAAAAAGAAAGTATCAGCGTATGAGAGTAATTGAAATACCGGCCCCATGAGCAGTATCGCTAATAAAAGGCATAAGAAAATAAAATACCTTGGATCAAGTTTCAGTACGAGTAACAGCACCAATCCAGTTAATGGTAATTTGTATAGCAGTGACAGCTTTAAATCCACCCCTAACTGAAGAACAGTAAATCCAGAAGCAACATCAGCAAGTAGATAAAGGCTCATCATAAATACGCATAGCTTATCCGCATATGAAGGCCCATCATCGTTTGAAAAAAAGAGCTTTAACATCAGAAATTACCGGGCTCTTTTTTAAGGGTTTCTCTATAAGCTGTAACGTAGTCGTCTGTAGACTTGACAACTTTAGCAGGGTTTCCAGCCGCAACCACTCCATCAGGAATATCTTTTGTGACAACACTTCCTGCACCAATGATAGTGTTACTTCCAATAGTGACCCCAGGTAAAATAATGCTCCCCCAACCGATGAAAACATTATCGCCGATGGTAATTGCTTTTCGGTAAGAGCGCCGAGATCCTTTTCTATAGCTATCTTTGTGAACCACCAGTTCCTTTAAAAACAATGTAGGAGAAGCATCGTGACCTAAAAGTGTAGCTCCGGTAATAGTGCAATCTTTACCGATATAAAAACGGTCTCCTTTAGATGAAGACGAGAGTTTAGTATCAATAATAAGTGTATTTTCTCCAATCTGAGCACCTTGTCTGGTGTATTTTTGGATACTCAATGCATAGCCTAAGCTATCAATTTTAGTCTGTAATTTATCAGAACTAACGACTCTACTAATGATTTTTAATAAATAATAGAATAACTTAGAAATCACCTGCTAACTCCTTAGCAAGCACACGCCAGCTGAATTTTTGCTCTGCAAGTTCTCTATTTTCATATTGTAACTGAGCATACTGCGTCTCAGGTAAAGCCATTAAGCTCGTCATTCCTCTGGCAAAGGCAGAGGCAGAATACTCATCGACCAATATATTGTTTGAAGGCTCCAAAATCTCACTCGTCGCAGTAACTACGTTGCTGCTCGATTTTGCACCTATAATAGGTAAGCCTGACGATAACGCTTCTAAAATGGTTTGCCCTAAGGGCTCATATGTTGAAGACATAATGAAAAAGTCAGCTGCTTTATAATAATTTTCAGGGCAACTTTGGCGACCTAAAAAGATCACTCTATCACTAACATTTAACCGTTCAGAAAGTGCGCGTAATTCAGCCTCTTCAGCGCCTTCACCTAGTAGCCAAAGCGACGCATTGTTGTCGTTTAAAAGCTTTAAAGCTTCAATTGCAGTATCAAACCCCTTTGCTTTCACAAAGCGCCCTATACATAAAAAAGCCTTGCTTTGCTCTGGTAAACCTAGCTCTTTTTTTAGCTGAGATTTTTCAGTTTGTGTCACCAAACTAAATCGAGACAAACTAACGCCTGGCTTACAAATATTCATTGCTTTAGAGCGGTTAATATTTCGGATTTGCTGCTGCATGTTTTCGCTGAAAACAAATAATTTATCAGCGCTATTAAATGCCATACGTTGCACAGTTTTATGCAAAAAAAATGATAGGTGCCCTTTTAGCTTTAGTAGCTTATTATCATTAGCTCTGTAGCTGGCTTTTGTTTCGTTAGCAACAACCCCTGGCACTAAATAAACAATATTTTTATATTTTAGGGCTTTTAAATACAGAACATTAAAGTGAAAACGACAAATAGTTAATACCGGTGAGTGACGCTGTAAAACTTTTTTATAAAGCTTAACAGCATTATAAGTCTGCTTTAACACTCGCCCTAAACCTCTGCTGCGTCCGAAACAGTAGCGATAAATAGTCACACCCTCTTCTATTTCGACTTCAGGTAATTCTTTATTTTCTGGGTTGAGATCACTGGCTACAATAACAACTTCATAGCCCAGCAGAAGGTATTCTTGTGCTAAGTGATAAAGCGAGTTCTCAATTCCACCAATATTAGGTTTATATTGATTACTCGTGAGCAACACACAAGGCTTAACATGTTCTGTCGTCATTGCTTTTAAGCCTTTTTTCTTAACGCAAGAATAAATGCAACAATTAGAGAAACAAGGCCTCCAAAAAATGTTATTCCTAAGCAAATAAGAGCGCGAGAAGGGCCCGACTTCTCTTCAGGATAAATAACCGGAGATAAAGGTTTTACTAGGTGAAAATCGCCGACCGTAGACAATAACTTTGAGCGAGTTTGATCCGCAATAAGTTCGTAGAATAAAGAGCGCAACTCAGCGACATTAGTTTCCGCAGCTTTCTCTTGTAGGTAATTAATAGCCTCTTCAGCTTCATTGCGGTCTTTGTCACGCCAAAAGGCATTAATATCTTCAATTAACCAATTAGTGATATTAACTGATAACTCTGGTGAAAGCGCAGTCACCTCTAGCTGAACGACGCCCTTTTTTTTCATATAAAGTACATCGAAGCTGCCCAGTAGAGGAATATAACCATCCCACGGCGAAGGCTCAACATCTTTACCAGGAGGCGGAGTTCTTACCCACTTTTTTTGCTCAGCATCGTAAACTTCAGGATTATAAATATAGGTGTCAGTGCTTTGGTCCCACCCCTTTAGAGCAAGTAACTCTGGTAGTAAGTTCCTTTTTTCTATAAACGGTTGAATAAAGCCTCTGCTTCTCATAAATTCAATTGCTGTTTCAACTTCGTCAGCCTCAGAACCACCAAGCGATATCCCCGCCATACTTGCAAGACCACCAAATTGACCAGCTAATTTATTAAGACCACCGCCTTCCTTAGCATTAGATGGGACCAAGTAGACTTTTGCTGTGTATTTATTTGGTTGCTGCATAGCCACATATACAGACAATGCTGCCGAAAGTAGAGTACCAATTACAACTACCCATTTATACTTCATTAACTTAGAAAATGTTAAGTTTATACCTTTACTTTCCATGGAGTTTCTCAACCAACTGACTACTAAAAGTCAGGCATTATAGCAAATGAAGGTATGATTAAAATAGATTTAAAAACTTTAGTTACGCCCGCGAATATTTCACTTAAAAATGCTGATAAAACTAGCGTTAAGTAATTGCTGCTAGGAAATGTTTTTTGAATTCGTTATCATAAAGCATGTGTGTTTCTTATCCTTTTGTCCCCCGACTTTATAGCCATAAGAACCGATTACAAAAATGAACCTAAAATCGAATAGAAATCAATAAGCATGTCAAAACAACCAGTCGTTATTCTCGCATATGGGGAAGGTGGGCACAAAAAAGAGATGAGCTTACTATATAAACACATTAAAGAGTCAGAACTTAAGTTTATATCTTTAGGGCCATCTCCACTATGTTCACGAGTAACACATTTCAAACTAGGTGATGTTCGTCACAAAGAGAATCGTTTAAAGTCATTGTTAATGGCAATGGTTGGACTCTTTCGCTCTACCGTTATTACGCTAAAGATTTGTCATAAATACCAAGTGACGGGGATCGTTTCAACCGGACCAGGTATGGCTATTATTCCTTCTATCATTCTAAGAGCTATGGGTAAAAACGTCATTTTCATCGAAACGTTTTGTCGCTTTTATACACGCTCTTTCACTGGTAAATGGATGTCGAAAATATGCAGTGAATTTTGGGTGCAAAATAAAGAGCAACTTACCCTCTATAAAAATGCAAAATATTGTGGACGCTTATGAAAATCCTTGTCACTGTAGGCTCATCATCATTTGATTCTTTAATTCGTGCGGTAGACCAAGCCGCTACAAAATTGACGGCGTTCTCATTTACTTTTCAGATAGGCACAGGAGAATACAAGCCTCAAAATGGCAACTCTTTCGCTCGTTCAAATGAGTTTTCAAGCGTGCTTGCCGATGCAGATATTGTTATTACACACGCGGGGGCTGGCACTGTTTTTGAACTATTGGAGCTCAACAAAAAAATTATTGTCGTGCCAAATTTTGACAGAGTCGATAAACACCAATCAGATTTAGCCCTATATATCGAAAGAAACAACTATGCCTTGGTTTGCCATGATGTAAGCCTTATAGAAGGTCATATAGAAGATATCATCGCGTATGAGCCTGTTCCCTACAGCAAAGACTCTTTTTTCCTCGCGGATGAGTTAACAAGTAAGCTCCTAAAAAAGTAACTCCGTACTTTTTTTGAAAAGTACGGTTTAACGTTCTGAACTACTGAGTTAACTCGCTGTAAAGTCTTTTAATACTTGCTGTATTCATGTCTATTGAAAATAGCTCAGCTAATTTATGTCTTTGCGCAAGGGTTAAACTCGCTTCATTTTTATATAACTCAGCTATTGCCCCTGCCAATGACTCAGGATCTCTTTGAGGCACCACTTTCACTGCGGGTGTATCGACCAATGAAACCAGCTCAGTTAAACCACCACACTCTGAAACAACCGTTGCTAAACCCGATGCCATTGCCTCTAGTGCTGCTACACCAAAAGACTCTTCTTGAAATGTAACATCATCTCGAATCGACGGCTGTGCATAAACATTATACGATGAAAGCAGATCTGGTAATGCTTGATGACTCACCATATCGATAAATTTCACATGCTTAGTTAAAGCTAACTGGTCAGTTAAGCCCTGTAAATGCTCCTTAAGCTCGCCACCACCAATAAGGGTTAAGGTCGCATTAGGGTAGTCTTTATGTAAAACAGCCAATGCACGAATCAAAAACTCATGACCTTTACAATTAATTAAGCGTCCAACCGAGACAATATTCAAAGTATCAAAACTCTTTTCCTGCTTTGTTGACAGAAACATAGAATTAAAAGAGTTATGCACAACTGTAATTTTTTTTCCCGGAACATCCAGATTTTCGACTGTTTTACGTTTTAAAAACTCTGAAGGAACAGTCCACTTTATAAAGTCTTTGCTGCCAGCTTTTTTAAGTACAGCCCTGTATTTAGCCCTAATTAAAGGCTCACTATTTACATCAGAGCCATGCAATGATGCCAATGTTGGTATGTTGAGGTTCAGTTTTTCACTTACGTGCATCCATGTCTTCACCCCATTACCAGTGTGGCAATGAACAACATCTGGCTTAAACTCGTCAATCACCTCTTGCCAACGTTTGTAGTCAATCATATATGGCAGCAACTGTAGCCTTAGGGCAAATGCTTGTGTAAAGCGCTCATTAATAACCGTTTTAATTGGGCAAAAGTAGACAAGTTCAAAAGGACGGCTTTGTTCATTGACTCTTTTAGCTGTCACTACCGCAGATTCTATCCCCGCTTTTTCCAACGCTGTAACTTGATCATAAATAAATGTTTCCGTACTCATTGAAAAATTAGGTATGTAATGTAGAACCCTCATTCTTTTCCTTTCTTAATCTACTTAAAATTACAGGGAGCTTGCATGCTATAGTCAATAAATATTGAGCGAAGATAGCAAAAAGCACTCCCCAAAGTTCAATTTTCGCCCCTAGAACTAGGATCCCTAAACATAAAACCAGATTAGAAAAAAGCGTAATCAGTAATAAACTCTTAACATAACCTAAAGCCAGAAAAACAGGATGTATAGGAGTCAATGCAGCTGATACTGCATGAACAATCATAAATACCACAATATGCCACTTGTAAACCAACAACTCTGCAGAAAAAAGAGTCACAACCCAGTAATCAAATGTCATACTTGCAACAGCAACAAATGCAAGAGAAGGTAACAATAGTAACAGCACTATTTTTGACATTATCTTTTTGACTTTGTCATATGCTTTTTCAGCTAAATAGACATTAATCTCTGGGTATAAAACCTGATTTAAAGGACTGGTTAACCTTGTTGAGATAGTGGCTATTTGCTTAATAACACGATAAGCACCAGCGGCACCGACGGAGACAACAGCACCCACTAAAATAGTGTCTAATTGCTTGACTGGAATATCGGCCAACGAGGTCATGTGTACAGTCAAATTAAAACGGTTAAATTCTTTTTTCTTATCATTAGACAGTAAGTTGCAATCACTCTGGCTTTTTATCAATGAAGCAACATACCGACTGCTGTGGCATTGTATATAAATAACCCCCACACCTAAAGTCAGAAGGTACGCCGTTACAAAAAAACCGACACCAAAGTTTTTCCAGTAGCCTAATAATGCGCACAGAAAAAACAACACAGCGCTAACGATTGCCTGCATTGCCAAAACGTTGTAGCGTTCCTGATAACGCAAAACACCTATAGCAACACTAGTTTGATTAAGTAGGATATATACTGAGCACCACTGCAATAATTTAGTATGATGCTGCAAGTTGAAGCTCTCTGCGTAGGCTTGTGCAAAGCATATCGCAATTAGAGTCCCGATGAGGGCACATATCAGATCATACTTGAGGGTTAACACAATAAGAGATGCTTTATCTTTTTCAAGATAAAAGTAGCGAATAACTCCCTGCCATGCTTGCGGATTAAAACACAGACTTAAAACCAATATGTAAGCTTGAAGTAGAGTCACCTCTCCAAAAGACTCAACACCTAATGCTTTCAACGAGATGGCGACAGAGAAGAAGTTAAGGACAGACGCAGATAAATTTCCGCTGATCAGCGTTCCAGTCTGCCTTATTAATTTACTTAGCATTACCTAGGTTGTTCACTAATACAGAAGCAATAACAAAGCTATTGCTTAACTTTATGAGCCTTTCCCTCTGGCTGCTTTTTTGAAATACCAAAAAATCGGCGAGCACGTACTGTTAATCGCCATATGTTAACCATAACTTGATGATATACGATTAAACAGAAGATAAAGCCGTAAAACATGTAGTAGTCAGGAACAGAATTTAACTGGGCTAAAATACCCACTAACGCAAAACAACAACCTAGCATAGAAATAACAAACAAGGTCATCTTAGGGCCAACCCCTAATCTTTGCAGAATATGGTGTAAGTGCTCTCGGTCTGGCTTAAATGGAGACTGGCCTTTTTTGATTCTGCGAATAATGGTAGAAATCGCATCCATAATTGGAATAGCCGCAATCCACAGCCCTGTAACAGGATTAAAGGCTGCGCTTTCTGACTGCGAACCTTCGAGTAAAAGCCAAACAACGCTAAAACCTATCACCGTACTGCCAGCGTCGCCCATAAATATTTTAAAGCGCTGACCTAAAGGAATACCTAAATTCATTAATATATAAGGAATCGTCGCTGCAACAACAACCATGCAGAATACAGCTAGCTGGATTTGACCATTGAAATAAAATAACAGACCGAGCGAAGCAAACGTAATAGTCGCTAATGCACCTAATAAACCATCGATTCCATCCACCATGTTGTAAGCATTAATTGCCCCCACTACCACAACAACGGTAACGAGATAACTAAAATACGACAACTCTAAATCAAAGCCACCGAAGATTTGTCCTGCATTGGTAAAAACCAACTCGCCAAACACCATCATCATGGTTGAAATAAACGCTTGTACTAATAACCTTAATCGGAAACTAATATCGTATAAGTCGTCAAAAACACCTATTACTAATAATATACTGGCGCAAAACAAATAAATAAAAGTGGAAGAGATTGAATCGGGGTAGATAACTAAATAACTGAATACAACAACAAAAACAGCCAACCCCCCCACTAAAGGGACAGGGCCGTTATGATGTTTACGCATATTTGGCTGATCAACAAGATTTATATAAATGGCAAATTTTCGAAATACAAAAAGGCTCAAAAACGAGCACATAAAAAGTGCAATAGTTGTTAAAATCACAGAAAATAAACCTTAATCAACATGAAGTACCCCGAAACATCATCAAAACGCCTATCATTATAGATGATTACAAATAAAAAGACATAAACGTTTTAACAGCTGTAACCCTTGTTTTACTAAAAACCTAACTTTAGCTACCGATTAGTACCTATAAGTTATAAAACTAAAAAAAAAACTTTGACCCACACATATAAATCGTACCTTTTATAGTTACGAACGAGACAAAGGCCGAAAATAATATAAGAATTACAATTACCTTACAAGCAAACATAAAAACAAACTGTAAAACTTCGTTACTAACATGTAATCATACAATTAAGAACTGAATTAAAGCTGACTTCCCCCGTCAGTTAGCGCAACTTTTAATAGTGAGCCAAAAAACAGTTACTGTATGGTAGACAGCAGCGTTTGCCACATGTCTTTACTTTGCTGCTTATACTTCATCGCGTAATTTTCTAGCTGAGACTTTCTTTCAGTGTTTTCGTTCAAACACGTATTGAGTAAAGCATCTAAACTCGCTGGTGAAACATTGGCAGGGAGCAGCGTTTCCTCAGAGCCGTACTCTCTAAAAAGCTCTTGATACTTGTGGCTCCAGCCAGTTGCAATACATGGAATAGCCTGAGAAAGCGCACTCACACAACCGTGAAAGCGTGAGCAAATAATAAGCTTGCCTCTGGCAATTAATGCTTTGACTGACTCAGCATCTGCTGGCTCAACCACTTCGCAAGGCGTGTCTAACAAGCTATTAATTTCATGGCACAGCGGTGCGTCATCTGCCCCACTGTGATTGAGAATAATCACCTTCTCCCCTTTTTTAATAGCTTGGTTAGCCAAGTGAGCCAAGGTTGTGACATAGTTCTCTCGCCACCATGTGTTTTTATTTCTTTTACTGAGCATTTTTGAGTTAGGGATCAAAATAACATGATCCTGGTATATGTCGTATTCAGGCTTGGCTGTTGGTACAAATAAATTGGTAAAATCAGGAGCTTGCTTAATATTAGCTGATTCCCCCACAAGCTCTACAATGTGCTTATACGAAGGCTGCTCTCTTGCAAACACAAGGCTTGCATTAGAAAACGCGACCTTCGCATACTTTTTATTTTCATCGCGCGAGAAAGGTCCTAACGATTGCGGCATAAAAATATAATGCTTTGAGCGAGACTGAGTGCGTTTAACAACACTTGCCACTTGTCTTAAAACGAGATCAGACCATTGGTCGCCATAACTAAAACCTGACGCATCTAAAATCACATCAACATCCGCTTCAGTGACAATGCCAAAGCGATTTTTAAAATAACGACGTATTGAAGACGGAACACAATAAAATAGCCAATTAAGGTCAAGAATATTTTTGCACAGGTTGATCTTTTGGTATGCGCCTACTTTTGCTCGTTTTACATAAGGCGAGTTAGTATTATGCACTAAACAGATTTCAGCATTTGGTAACGCTTTATTTAACTGCGCAATAATCGATGCAAGCATCAACTCCGCACCCTTATTAACAAATTGAACACCCTTAATTTCAACTAACACAAGCAACCCAAACTGAATGAAAACGCAAAGCGAGTAAGAATATACAGCAATCTACAGTCATTCAAGCATTCCGTGCAATTTCTTTGATTTACGATAAACTACCCGTTCAAATAGGCAATAAAACACCTAAAATGAGCTCAAACGTTAAAAACTCACTACTGCTTATCATCGAAAAAGTTGTGCTACTTAGCCTTGGCTTTATAAACAATATTTTATTAGCACGGCTAGCTGGCCCTGACTTATTTGGCGAGTTTTCTTACATAGTTTCGTTTGCTGCCATTTTCAGCCCATTGGCAGTCATGGGGCTTAATAATATTATTACTAAATACATCGTAAAATACCCTGCAAACAGCCACTACTATATAAAGTCTGCCTTACTTATTCGCTTACTGGGTGCCATTGTCTCGTTAGCGATTACTACCTTAGTGTGCTTATACGCCTTTAATTTAGATCATCAGCAAACAGGGCTGATAATCATGTTAGTCGCTATGCAAGGTTTTACATTTTTATATGTGCTGGAATTTTTCTATATAGCTAAAAAGCAAGTATCTCAGTTGGTAAAGCTACGCCTAGTAACCATAACACTTATTAATATTGCAAAACTCATCGCTATTATTAATGCAGCTGATTTAACAACGCTTATTTTTTTACAAGGGCTTGAGACCGTACTGATCGGCGTGTGTTACTACATTATGTATACCAGCCAAAAGCATCATCAGGTTTATAAATTACAACCCAAAAAGCAAACTTACCTTGCGCTTTATCAAAAAGGAAAATGGCTGTTATTTTCAGGCGTTGCAGCCGTTATCTATTTAAAAATAGATCAGATAATGCTTGCTAACCTAGTTAACACAGAAGCAGTGGCTTACTATGCCGCAGCGGCTAAGTTATCTGAATTTTGGTATGTGTTTCCAGTATTAATAGCCAATGTTTATACAACACAACTTAGCCATTGTCGTTTTAAACACCCTACCCTGTATCAACAGTTACTACAGCGATTGATCCTAGTGCTAACCTGCTCTGCCATTATTTTAAGCTTAGCGACTTGGTTTTTTGCTGACAACATCATTGCACTGATTTATGGCTCAGCATACACAAGCAGTGCCGTTATTCTTAGTGTTCATATTTTTGCGAGTTTGTTTGTTTTTCAGCGAGCTGTGTTATCTAAATGGCTTATTCTTGAAAAACTTTATAAATACAGCCTGCTCTCTAACCTTTTAGGGGCTGTTGTAAATATTGTACTCAACTTATTACTCATACCTAAATACCAAGGCTTAGGGGCTGCATGGGCAACAATTATTGCTTATATGGTTGCAAGCTATGGCTTTTTGTTTATTAACGCAAAAACTCGGGAGTACGCAAAAGTATTGCACCAAGCTGTGTTACACTCTGTGCCAATTTTGATAAACCTCATTCACGATTTAAAAGTACAGTATGAAAAGCACAGTAAAAAAAATAATTAACCGACTTGGTTACGACGTTGCCTTTAGGCGTATTGCTAAAAACAGCCATAACCACGCAAAACCAATCTGCTTTGTACACGTACCTAAATCGGGAGGTATTTCTATTGATTTAGCCATGCGCGAGCAATTTGCTATTGCCGGTCAACCTCGCTTTAGCCGCGAAGGTGCCATTGCCATGAGCCTAGCAGGTATGAACCACGAAATTACTGATCTAGATAGTATTAGTGAGTTTAGCGATCACCATGCTAAACAATTAACTGGCTTGCTTGCATACCACCTTGCACAAGACTGGCCCTATATAAGTGGCCATGTAACAACAAACAAACAATTGCTTAATCAATTTGCCAATCAGTATCACTTTGTGACTGTGCTGCGTGAGCCAGTAAGCCGATTTAAGTCGAACTACCTATACAACAAACTGACCAACTCATTGCCAATGATGGCACCTAACAACTTAAACTACGATAACCTCACAGCTGAGGTCGACACCATTTTGCAGCACCGCAGGGGTTGGCAAATGGCTAATGTTACCAGTATGTGTATTGCTGGTCGTTTTGCTAGGGATGAGCACGATGCTAAAACAATGCAAAGTGAGTTCAGCGATAACCTTGAAAAATACAGCGTGGTGAGTTTTTTAGATAATCTGGATGGGTTTTCTTCTAAGATACACACGTTAACAGGTAAACAGATTAACATTGGCAGTCATAATACAACCGAAAGCCATTTAGATAAGCAAAAGCAAAGTGTGAAAGACACACTGCAAAATTATTTAAATGAACCGCACATCAACCAACAAATACAGCATTTATGCCGATTTGAAACCGAAAACTACCTACGCGCAAAAGACAAGTACAGTACGCTTTAAAATCAGCATACGTCGAGGTGAGGGTGAGTAGAGGCGAGAAGTAGACGCAAGAGGTAGACGATTTTAGAAAAGTTAAAATCGTCTACAAAAAAGCATTAAAGGCTAAATGAATTTACCAGTTTAGTGTATTCGCTTTTAATTTCATCACTGACACGCTCATTACCGCTAACAGAAATGGTAATTACTTGGTTATTTTTCTTATCTAGTAATGCAAGGTTATGAATCACTTGCTTATTACCGCCATTATCACCAGTAAAAATATATTCTATATTGGCAAGTTCACCGTTATACACAGCCTCATTCGTACCGACTTTCGTAAACTGTACATCAGTCACACCTGATTGTAGTAAGCCCTTTATACCGTTATCAATAAACCCCGCCCATTCTTGCTCTGAGCCAGTATAAGCATGCCCCGTTAAGTGCTGACATACCACATTTGAAGCTATCTTTGTCCTTTTTACTACCTTAGTTGCAAGGTATTGCTTTATATCCACCTTAACCGTCGGCGAGGCGTTCACCGTTTGTGAATTAACTTTAGGTAATGAAGAAAATTTAATATCAAATTGGCATGCGCTATCATTTGCAACCGCCACACCTGAAACCAATAAAGAAGCGGTAAATAAGAGTGCTTTGTACATCGTGTCATTATCCTTAAGGTAGTTTAGAGGCTTTAAAAGCCCATGTTGCGAAGTCGCCATCATATTAATAACTGCGCCTGTGGGCAAGTATGATAGGAAAAAATCAGAGAGGTATTTTTGATTGTTTTTAAATGCTAAAAAATAAAAAACCCAGCCTAAGCTGGGTTTTTTCAAAAAAGATTAAGTAATATTAATTACTTGATACCTTTTTCTTGTGAAGTTACTAGTGCTTGACGACCAGTACCAGCGTTGCTGAATGCGTATGCATTAACGTCGCCATCGTTAGCGTTGATGTTGAAAGTAACGCTTAACTTAGAACCAGCAGGAGCACCTAGAGCTTCCATGATAGCTACTTGAGATACTTTAGTTACTGTATCACCAGCTAGGTCAGCGATAGTACCATCGTACTCGTTACCAGCTTGGTCGATTGCAGTTACGATTACGTCTGCATCGTTAGCTGACTCGTTTGCAAAGTGTACAGAAGTTGAAAGACCTTCAAAACCTACTGGGAAGTAAGGGATGTTGATTACTAGTGCGTCAAGAGCCCACTCACCAGCGTCAACGTTAGTAGCGATTTCAAGAGTTGCAGCTGAACCATTTGATACTGCAAGAGTAGCAGATGCAGCGATATCACCAGTTTGAGGGATAACAACTGTTGTATTTGTAGTATTATCAAATACTAAAGTACCAGCAGTTTTTGCACCATCAGTAGAAGGTGTAACAGCAGTAAATGTTAGGCTGTCTTGAGACGTTGAGAAAGTAGCAGCAGGTGTGAATTGACCTACAGTCGCAGGATCACCACCAACAACTGGAGAACCAGTTACGCCGTTGTCAAAGTCACCTTCAAGCTCAACAGTTGCAGAAGTAACGATTAGAGATGCTTCTAGGTTGTCTGCGTTATCAACAAGGTAGTAACCAAGTGTATCGTAAGCTGCATCGCTTACTGTTAGGTTGTTACCGTTTTTAGCGAAAGTTGTTTGTGCAACACGCTCAATACGACCGTCGAAAGGTGCAGTTACAGCGAAATCGAACTGTGATGTAGTAGTAGCTAGAGTACCAACACCAGTTTCGATAGCAGTGCCGTCTGATTCTTCAGAAGCGTAAGCGATTTGTGAAGCACCAGAGAAGTCAACACCAGCATCTACTGATGCGCTTAAACGGAACGCAGATTCAGCTGTGATTGGGTTACCTAGGTTAACTTCGAAAGAAATAGTACCTGCATCAGCATCAACAACTAAACGGTCAAATGTGAATGAACCAGTACCGTAGCTGAAAGTTAGGTAAACAGTACCAGTACCGTCACCAGCTGAATCGATAACACCAGTACCAGTTGCTGGATCATTAGTGATATCAACCGCAGTTGTACCAACTAGAGTCTCAAGATCAGAAAGATCAACAGCGTCGTCAAAAGTTAATGTAACAGTTGATGCAGCTGGAGTTAATTTTTTAACTACGAAGTCAACGTCAAAAGCAACATTTTCAGCTGTAAGACCTGCAGCAACACCTTCAGCAGAAAGCTTTAGTGGATCGCTTGATACTGTAGCAGCTTGTGCACCCATTGCACCAAAGATAGCCGTAGCTAATAGTGCTTTTTTGAATAGTTTCATTATTTCCATTCTCCTAGTTTCATGAAACTGGCATATTGTTAATGAAGGCAATACACCAAGATTTTTTATTGTTCCGGCTGGAGGTTTGCCAGATCAATGCAAATTTAAGGGCTTATTATAGAGATGTCAAGTAATTACAGCTAAATTGCAACTTTGTTCACAATTTAAACTACTTTTAATATGAATTTTGCTTGCTATAAACAGCTTTTAATACTTTTTACAACAAACCTACCTAACACTCACCTGTTATTTACAATTGATTATTGCATATAACGAATAACTAACCCAAGTATAAAATTGTTACTGGCATGCATTTTTAAATCATTTTTGATTTAAGGCAAACATGCACCTTATAACAAGCCTACATTACAGTTTTATGTAATGTTGTTTAGTACGCACAGTTGTCGTTTTATTACCGCTTTTTTATTACGTAACTTAACTTTGACTGAACAATCTAAAGTTATCTTTTAAGGCACATCTTTTCAAGTGATTATTTATACAATTTTGCCACTTTTACAGCTATTTAGCACTTTTTTTGCACAATTAGAGCAATTACACAATTAAAATTTTAATTTGACCATTTAGTAGCAATTATAAAATAACCTTTAGCATAAAAAGCTTACAACCACTCTAATAAAAAAGTGAGGCCGTTTAGCGAGACACTCATCAAACGGCACCTTAACATTCATATCGTCACTCTACTCACATTACTTTAGCAATTTACAACAATTAAAAGGTAATATTTTCTAAGCCTTTAATAAAGCTGTCTTTTACGCGTTGCCAGTCTTCTTTATTTTGTACGATTTTAGGGGTGACTAATATTACTAACTCAGTTTTATCTGAGCTACTGCTGTCTGTTCTAAATAAGTGGCCAAGCACAGGTAGGTCACCAAAAAATGGCACTGATGAGGCACCGTTTGATTTGTTTTCACTAATTAAGCCGCCCAGCATCACTGTTTGGCCGTTGCCAGCCACGACCTCTGTGTTTAAGGTACGCTCAAAAATAGACGGGTTATTTCCTGCCCCACTACTGTCTGGCGATATATTCGAAATATTTTGCTGAATGGTCATAATCACCGTGCCTTGGGCATTAATGGTTGGCGTTACCGTTAAATCAACACCGGTTTTACGGTATTCCACCTCTGTAGTTTGGCGATCACCACTAATTGGGTCGGTAGTGGTGCTACCAACGGTTGGTATGTCATCACCCACGCTAATATTGGCAGCTACGCCATCGCGTACCAGTAGGGTTGGACGCGAGAGCACATTAACAAGGCCATCTGTTTGCGATAAGTTCACGCTTATATTGCCAGGTAAACCAACAATCGAGTAATTAAATGCCCCTTCACCTTCGGTGTTAAAGCTAAAGCTTTCTTGACGGCCTGTGGCTTCGCCGCTTTCTATTGCATACTGCACACCTTTAGAAAAACTGCCGGTAAGCTTGACCTCAGCAATCACCACTTCCATCATTACTTGCTTAGGCATTATATCGAGCTGGCGAATTATAGGTTGTAGCTCTTGGTAATATTGCCCTGTCGAGTAAAAAATAAGGGCATTAGCGCGCTCATCCACAACCAAGCGAATACCATCGCCTTCAATGCTACTTACTGTATTTGCTGGTGTTTTAGGTGACGCATTATCAGGTGTTGGCGCATCGGTACTTGCTTTTTCAGCTGTTTTCTTACTTTTAAAAGTGCCCCCTAATAATGGTGCTAGGCTTTGCCCTAAGTCAGAAGCCCGTGCATATTTAGGGTGGTAAATATAAAAGCTTTGTTCAGCCCCTGTGGCTGGTTTATCAAGCTGATTGGCCCAATATTCAACGCGGTCAAGTATTTCATTTGCAGTCGCAAATACAACGATTTGACCTAAGTGCTCAAGCGGTACAAACTTTAAGGTTGCTGAGTTACTTCTTGACGAGCTTGTTGCAATTCCTTCTTGCTCAAGTAGCTCAGTCACTTTTTCAATAAAGGTTGTCGAGTCAATATAATTGAAACTAAGTAATGCCGTTGCTTTATTACCAAGCGCGGGCGTGTCTATAAGCTCAACGAGCGATAAGGCTCTTAATACTTGTGTTCTTTTGCCTTGTATTTCTAATGTGTTTTGCTCTTGATCCACCGAAATACGCGCATCTACTAATGCTGAAAACATGGTTCGCATGCTAACCGACACACCGTATTTCATTGGCACAACTTGAATAATTTTTCCTGACACATTAGGAACAGACTCTGGGGTGCGGCCAAAGCCATAAGCAACATCTGATTGGTTACCTTTTTTGGGTTCAGGAAATACATAAAACACGTCATCATTTAGGGTAATATTCACCCCATTTTGTGAGAGTATTTCTTGAAACAACTGAAACAAACGCTTTGCCGATACTTTTTCTTTTAGCTCTAACGTGATAGGTGTTTTAGCTGACTTAACAGACGGCTCAATGTAATAAGAAACCTGTAATAACTCACCTAGGGTGTAGTGAATAAAATCGTTTAACGGTAACTCATTAACCGACACCTGATAACTGGCTTGGTTTGAAAACTGGCGCGACAAATCAATTTCGAGCTTTACGCTAGCATTTTCGTCAATGCGGTTAAGTCGCGTGAAAGTGTTTTTTTCTTCATCGTCTTGTTCAGAAGCGTTCGGTACTTCATCGCCTGTTTGCAGCTGTGTATCTTCTTTTAAGAAAGAGTTTGCTACATCGACTTTTTCTGCACGCGTACTGCTAGTCGGATCAATTAATGAAGCACAGCCAGTGCTAAAAAATAAAATAGCAAAAAGTAATGCGCTTGATTTATGAAGGTGATTGTTCATGAGACTGCCGTTGAAAAAGTTTAAATTCTTTTGTTTGTGTTTCGTTTGCAAGGGTAATGGTGTTATTTGTTACAGCAATTAACTTTACATTGCCGCCCAGTGTATCACCTAATGTGGCTTTTACTAACTGCTGTTGGTCATTTTTTATAATCACAAACACTTTGTTCTGCTGGTTAAAAATACCTAATAAATGAAAAACCTGATCGCCGAATACGAGTTCATTTTCAGCCGCTGTTTTTTTACTTTTGCTCTCAGCTTGCTTTTGCTCAGCCAGTTGCTGGCGTTTTATGCTGTCTGCTTCGTTTTGCAATTGAGTTAATAATAACGACGGTGAATCTTGTTTTAATGCTGACTCAGAAATAGTTAATGCTGCAATATCAGTACTATTACTGGATTGCTCAGTGCTTGAGTCAAGCAATTCAGGAACAGCAAAGAACATGACACTCATAACAGAGATGGCTGCGATTATCCAATTCATGCTGCTGGCTCCTGTTCTTGTGGTTGGAGCACTTGACGGTTATTCCACATAATAAGATCAATATCACCCGTTAATGACTGTGTTGTACTTCCATTCCACTCTCGGCTGGTAAAATTATATTCTGCAAAGCGTATTAAAGGCGTTAATGACTCCAGCTTTTTAGTGGCCTTTACAACACATAATGCATCACCGTTGAAGCGTACATTGAGTCGCCACTGGCTAATGTTTTCATTTATTGGTGTTTCGCCTCGCCACGCAACCCGCTCTATTGAGCAATTTACAGGCTCTAAGGTTGACTCCAAAAGTGTTTGAGCCGTGAGTTTAAAGTCGCTCTCCGAGGGTTTATTAAACATAAGAGCTTGTAACTTCGATTTATTTTGCTCGGCTAACGCCAGTTGCTCAGCGAGTACTTGCTGCTCAGAAAGTAAGGCTGTTAATTTAGTTTCACGCTTTTGATTAAGCGTATTCGTTTGTTTAAGCTCATCGTAGGCTAGCATTAATGGTTCGGTAATATATAAACCAAAAATTAAAGCAGCGGTGACAATTAAATAATGCTTATATTTTATAAGTTCAGCCATTCGCTTTTGCTCCTGCAGGTACTTCTGTATGCAAGGTTATCTCAATTTCAAACTTTTCAGAACCTCTGTACTTGCGCACACCTGATTTAAAAATGGCGCTATCAACCTGAGATAACTTAGCAATTGCAGCGATTGTCGTATTCGCGCTTTTAGATTCACCACTTAATGTGATCACTCCTTGGCGTGATGAAAACTTGTCTATTAACATGCCTGTACTTAATGCGCTGTGGACTATATCCCAGTCTGAAAAAACGGCCGGATTTTGTTTAACCTGTGTTTCTAGTAAGGTAACTTTATTGTTCAAATCATCAAGCTGCTGCTTTTGTGATAATAACTGATTAGCATTGTCAGCTTGATTTTCAATTGCTTGCTTCGTGGCATTAATACTTAGCCACTGCCACCCAGCCATAACAGCAAAGTACAAGGTAACACTAATGAGTGGCCCCCAGTATAGAGCATGTAGCTGCGTACTTTTAATTTTATGCTGGTAATTAAATACACTTACTTTAGCTAAATCAGCAATGGCTAATGCATTAAATTGCTCAGCCAAAAATTGAAAATAAGCGGATTGACTAATAATTGTTGGCTCTATGTCATCAGCAAGACCAATACTGTGTTTATATGCCGCTATATTTTGAATGAGTCCCTTACAGTAGGCACTATGAGTACTTGTGCCTGAACGACTAAAAAACAATACACCTTGGGGTGTAGTAAGCTCAAAAAGCTGTTTTTCTGCCGTGCTTTGCTTAGATAAAATAGCCGTTTCAGGGATCAGCACTTTGCTTCCTGTAGCAAGTGCTGCACACTCTTGATCAAATACGATTGTTGTTACATCAAAACCATCAATTTCTTTGTTGGGCTTTATTTCAACTAACGGCTTTACATCACTGTATTGTTGTTGATTTATTTTCAGTAATGCCTTTAGCTCTGTCATGTTAAGCGCAGGGTAACTTTTACGAGTGATGCTGTAGTGCTTTCTAGCAACTACTAGAAAAAACGGCTTAAAGTGAGTGCAGTCCTCATAAATAGGGGTTATTCCCCCATTAGCGAGATAGCCTAAAGTATTTTTAAGCTGCGTGTTTAATAATCTTGATTTTGTAAGTTGATTTAATTTCACGATTTATTCCAGCTAACTTGAGAGAACACCATAGGTTTTATGTAAGAACGTGGAGTAGCATCTAAAATATATTGCTTGCTCAACTGCGCACCATTTAAAACAACACGTAATTGTACTCTTATTTTGCTGCCAGTGACAAAATTTATAAACTCACCTTCTTCAATACCTGTTAGCAAATAAAAGTCATAACTGGTTAGTGTTCCTGCTGCTCTGCGTTTCAACACTTTATTGGCTGTCGATTCATCCTTTATTATCGCTTTTAAAATAGCCTCGGGTGCGTTAATTGGGTTAAAACCTGTCACCATTTCTGTTGAGAAATAGCGTGCAAAGTATTCTTTCGGTATTTGTTCAGCGCCTCGAATAAGAGCCGCTTCATTTACGCTTTGTAAATAACCATTACGGGGAACATAACGTTTACCTTGCTGCTTATAGAAGCTGGCCTCAGCACCATTGACACGACTTACATCGTTTTCGTCTTTCCAATCAGTCAACGAGCTTACAAAGGTTTGTGCTGTGTTTTCTTCGACATTGAGCTGAATTAACAAATTTTTGATCAGATCAGGACTTGAAATATTCAAACTAAATAATGATTTCATGTCCATTAAGCTTATAAATATTGAATCGCTTAATCTAAACTCTTCACCATAGAAGTTCCAATTTTTAACTAGTTGGTTATTACTATTAGTGTCTGGGTATTTTTTATGGGCTAATAAGGCTGAAAATAGCTGAGTTTCGGCCTCTTCCAGCTCCAAACGCATTGCAAACTTGTTTTGAATTTGCTGCGTTACTTTAACTTGTTGTTGTATCGACTGATTAATAAAAATCCCTAATAAGGCCAAAATAAAGGAAATAATAAGGACTTGTATAAGCGCAATACCTGTCTGAGCTTTCATATTAAACGTCCAGCCTTAAATGTCTAACTAGGTCAAGGTACGAAACGTTAATCAAATCAACCTGTATATGAGTAACTTGCTGTTGTTCATTTTCAAAAAACAGCGCTAACTTATTAGGTAAAAGCCTGTTGTTAGGGAGGTTATGTTCTGTATACCAACGCCTTTTAACACGCGTTTCTCCAATTGATAGCTCAGCACTATCAAGGTTGCCAGCAACGGCATTTTGTAAGGTTTCCCAGCCGTAAAACTGAAAATTTATCTTCGCAATGTCGTTTACTAAGATATGTTGGTACTGCCAATTTTCTTCTATTGGGTAGTTTAACAACAGTGTGTTGTTTAAAGGCATTTCACTATAAAGTAAGCTTTGTAGTCCGTTATCTTGGTCAATTGCTTTAATATTAATAAGTGCAGTTTCATTCGAAAATAAGCCTGTGTTGGTGACAAGTGTGATTTCAGTTTGCTGGCCTGCAAATAATATTGAAAATTGCTCTTTTTGATCGCGAACAATATATACACTTGCCGCTTCTAATGTTCTTATAATTGCCTCTGTACCGAGTGCACTTTGGTTAAGCTGCCAAAAATGGTCCGCTCGCTTTTGCCATTTGTCTGTATATAGGCTGTATGCAAAGTAACCTGTAAACATAACCATAGACAACAGCGCTGTGGCGATCATAAGCTCAATGAGTGAAAAGCCTTTTTGCTTTACCATGCAACCACCCTAAATTGAAAAGAGCGCCCAGACTTTGGTGCTTCTACTTCAACAACAAAGATAGGAAAACGAGCATCAGGCGGAAAGTCTTCATCGACTTCCATAGGCGGGGTTATCATTGTTTGTGTTGTTGCCTGCCATTCAAATTCGAAACCGAAAGCTTGTGTTACACCACTGTACTCTTTTTGTTTTGTGGTTTGATAACGCTCTCTAAGCTGCGACTTTATATTAGTTATAACAAGCTCAGCACTTTGATAATACTGAGCTGTGTTTGCTGCTTTTTCGGCAGATAAGCTGCTAGCACTGTAAAGTTGTGCTGTTATTGCCAGCGATGAGAATAATATAACCGCAGCTATGAGCACTTCAATTAAGGTGAAGCCTTGGTTAGTTTTCATAAGGGGTAAACATACTCTCGAGTTTGTATTCTTGAATTGTGTCTGCGCGCAGTATTTTATAACTATTTGGGGTCACTAATGAGTTAGTCGCAACTAGATAGTCGTTAGGTGAAAACACTAATTGCTCAAATTGCATGCTTGATACTTGCTGATTAACTGTAATCGTAATCTCACTGCCTTGCATACGAACATTAATAGGAAAACCAGAGTAGTAAGCTTGGTAACTAAGGCGTTTAAATAGTTGCCTCACTTTTTGCAATTCAACTTGGCGTGTTTGTTGATCAACCGCTTTGGTGACTAACCCGCCGGTCAAACCCATAACAATTGCCATGATTGCCATTACAACCATTAGCTCAATAAGTGAGAAGCCAGCGGCTTTTTTAGAATGGGACATCATTAATAGAGACCATACTCATTAACATTGTTATGACGATGCCACCTACAAAGCCCCCCATAAAAATAAGCATGATGGGCTCAAGCATAGTCGTCAGCTTTTTGATCACACTTTCAAGTTCGGCTTTACTGCGCTGTGCAACCTCAGAAAACACTCTAGGTAGTCGGCCTGTCTCTTCACCCACTTTAATAATAGATAAGAAAAAGTCAGGAAAAATACGTGTTTTCTCTAATACTTGGCTCAGTTGCTTACCCGTTTTTAACTGTTTTAACGCTAGTTTTGCATCGCGTTTCAGTTCTGGGTGTTTTAAGGTATTTGCAGTGAGCTCTAAGGTGGTATCTAGTTGTAGGCCAGCCTCTAGCATCATCGCCATAGATTGCGAAAAGCGAATACGTTCTGCTGTTAAAATTACGCTGCCAATGCCTGGTAAGCGCGAGATTTTTATGTAAAACCAGTTTTTTACCTCAGGCCGCTTTAAACCATATGACAATCCCATAATTGCGGCCACCACAGAGCCAATAATAATCACTTGGTAATCAACAAAAAAGTTACTCACATTGATGATCATTTGTGTGTACCAAGGCGCTTGGCTAAGGTCGGTAAAAATACCCGACATTTTTGGCACAATAAAGGTAAGCACAAAATAAACCGCCATAATACACACAAAAAAGATAACGCTTGGATACGTTAACGCGGTACTAATTTGTGTGCGAAGGTCTTTTTGAAACTTCAAATCGTTTGATAGGCGATTAAGCACCTCTGGTAAGTTACCCGAGGTTTCACCTATTTTCAGTAAGCTGATATATAAAGGTCCAAATAAATGCTCATGTTCTGAAAAGGCTTCGCTCAGTGACGAGCCTTTTTTTAAAGAAGCCGAGATTTGACTCAATAGTCGTGTTAATGCTGGGTGACCATTTGCTTTTTTAATGATATCGATACCGCGGTCAACACGTATGCCACTTTCTAGCAAAAGCGCCAACTCGCTAGTAAAAAACTCTAGCTGATCAAGGCTTACTTTTTGTGAAAATAAACCACTGATGCTTGAAGCACTTGCTATAGGCTTAATAGATAATGCATTTAAACCATCTGCGAGGAGTTTTTTTTGTGCCTCTGCTTGGCTGGCAGCATTGACGACACCTTGATGCCGCGCCCCTTGGTTATCAATGGCTTTATATT
The DNA here is from genome assembly GCF_032716425.1 of Pseudoalteromonas sp. N1230-9. NCBI lineage: Bacteria > Pseudomonadati > Pseudomonadota > Gammaproteobacteria > Alteromonadales > Pseudoalteromonadaceae > Pseudoalteromonas > Pseudoalteromonas sp. N1230-9. Next base: position 357,565 of record NZ_CP090419.1, on the reverse strand, counting down.
CAAATTCCATTAGCCTGCTACCCGCAATACTTCATCTATGGTGGTCACGCCAGTAACCACTTTATACAAACCATCTTGCATCAGGTTACGGCGCTTCAATTGCGCATTATGGGCTTGTGCTTTAGAAATAAATTGATCATTTTTAGGCAGTTGTTTGATTTCGTCATCGCATCGCAAATATTCGTTAATCGCAATTCGGCCTTTAAAGCCGGTGTGATTACAATGTTCGCAGCCAACAGCTTGCTTGATGTTTAATTCACTGATTGCGGCATTTTTAGCAACTTGTTCTAACGGATACTGGGCAAGTAATTCGCTTGTATCTTCTAAAGGTGTCGCACAGTGCTGACATAGGCGTCTAGCTAAACGCTGAGCAACAACAGACACCAGCGCCGCATTAAGTAAAAACTCTTCAACACCTAAATCGAGCAAACGGGTGTAAGCACTTGCTGCGTCATTGGTGTGCACGGTACTAAAAACTAAGTGCCCTGTTAATGCTGACTGCAAAGCGATACGAGCGGTTTCTGCGTCACGTATTTCACCGACCATGATAATGTCTGGATCTTGACGTACTATTGAACGTAAACCCGCAGCAAAGTTAAACCCTATATCGTTATTAACTTGTACTTGGTTTACGCCTTCTAGTTGGTACTCCACTGGGTCTTCAAGCGTGATAATTTTGACATCAGGGCGGTTAAGTTCATTTAAGAACGTGTAAAGGGTTGTTGTTTTACCTGAACCTGTGGGGCCCGTAAGCAAGATAACCCCTGTTGTTTTACGTAGGTCTTGCTGAATAAGATTTTGTGTGTCATTAGACAAACCAAGTACCGACATATCATAGCGAATTGAGTCTTTTAATAAGAAACGTAAAACAATACTTTCACCATCGTTGAGCGGTAAAGCAGAAACACGTATATCAAGCTCTTGGTTAGCGATACGCAGTTCTATTTTACCATCTTGAGGACGACGCTTTTCTGCGATATCCATGCCTGACAATATTTTTAGACGCGTTGTGATAGGTAACTGCATTTTAGGCGCAAGTTTATCTACTTCATGTAATACACCGTCTATTCGATAGCGCACACGAAAGCGCCCTTGATGCGGTTCAAGGTGCATATCTGACGCGCCTCTTGCCAGCGCTTTGGTGATCAATGAGTTTAACAGGTTTACTGTTGGTGCTTCTGAAGCAAGCTCTCTTAATCTGGCCTCTTCATCACCGGTGAGTTCATCATCCTCAATATTATTTTCTGAGGTACTTTGAATCTCGTAAAAAAAGGTTTGTAGCTGTGACTCAGTTGCAACGAGTATGTTGACATCGACATCATGCTGCTGAATAAACTGTGCCAGCGATAACGAAAGCGGGTCCTTACAGGCCAAAGTCCATACATCACCCGCCTCAAGTAATACGCAATCTAGTTCCTTGAGCGATTGAAGTAGTGTTACATCAACCCCTTCAGGAAGTTGCCAATTAGGATAGTCATCGACAGAAAACAGCGGATAGCCTAATAACTTACTGTACAAAGGGGCTAAATCATCTTCAGTTAAACAGCCCATATTAACTAAAATTTGCTCTAGCCTACCATCGTATCTACTTTGATATGACTTTGCTTTGTCTATGTCAGCGGCAGATACTTTAAATTGCTCAGCAAGTAATTGGCTAAGATCGATCATTTATGAATCACATCCTCGTTTTCACCTTCACCACCAGGTTGTCCATCTAGGCCATAACTCATAATGGTATAAGGTGCACCGCTTTCACCCGGTACTTTATAAATATATTCTTTGCCCCACGGGTCTAGCGGAATGTCTTTTGGGAGGTAAGGACCATCCCAACTTGCCGATTCGCTTCTACGTAATGCTTGTAATGTTGGTGGCACGGTGCCCATATCTAAACGATATGTGTCGATAGCTGTTTCAAACATCTGCATTTGTGCAACCGCAGTTTTAATTTTCGATGAGCTTACTTTTGAGAATAATTTAGGAGCAACCAAAGAACCTAATAGCCCAAGAATGATAAGCACTATCATTAGTTCCATTAAACTGAAACCTTTATTTTTTTTCATGAAAACTCCTTAAATTTAAATTTGCTTGAGTATATCAAGCAGGAAAATAGCTGTCGATATAACGAATTTTCAAGCATTAAAGCTGCTTTAAAATATCTTTCGCTTGCTTTTTATCTGAATAAGGTATCATTCCTGAATTGGCGGGATAGCCTACAGCAATGAACATCACAACTCGCTTGTACTGCGGTAAGTCAAGTAACTTAGCGACTCGTTTATCTAAAGTGATAAGTTCAGGCCAGTTGATAGGACAACTACTCAACCCTAAAGTTTCAAGTGCTAGCATAAACTGCATGGATGCAAGCGAGCCATCTATATATATCACATGCCGATCTCGCGAAAATGGATAATACGATAAATCTCCAACGACGGCGATCAAATGTGGAATATTGTCTGCGAACCCTGCCGTCCCACCTGGTAAGTTAGCCAGTTTATTAAGCAAAGGTTGTTCTGTAATAGAATAAAATTCGAAAGGCTGCCTATTACACGCGCTCGGCGCTTGCAGTGCAGCAGCGAGTGCTTTTTCAATTTTTTCTAGCTCAACTTGCTTTTGCTCAAACCAACGTACAGAGGTACGAAACTTGGTTAACGCTAAAAACTGCTCATAGCTAACTTGGTGTGGCTCTTTTTGTTGGTAAGCGTACGGCTTTTTCAAACCGCTATATACCGTAGATAGCTGCTGAAATACAGCATAATTTTTTGCGATAGTTGAATGCTGTTTATCTACAACAGAAAAATACTCGCTGAGAACATCCGTTGCCCATTGCAATTCTGACTGTTCCACATTTGATTGGGTTACTGCAAGTTGGTAAGCCGTTAATGTCTCTGTTAAATAATCGAGTGCAAATACACTACGCCTAGGCTGCATTATGAGCCCCTTTTCTAAGCGATGTATATTGCGTCTTAATAAGGCACTTGATTTACCATGCATGCCTTGTTGATTGCTATATGCAAGACGAGCTTTAAGTATTGCTTGGTGCTCGTAAAAAAAATCTCGTGAGAAAAAAGTAAAATACAAGCCAGACAGTACTGGTGATTTACTGCATAAAGGTAATAGAGCAACTTGAAGTTGCTCTATTACACGTTTAAGTAATTTGATTACATAAGCTTTCATCAAATAGTCTAGTTACCTAATGAGCTAATTGCGGCAACCGCTACACCCATTTGATACATAATTTGTGTTGCTGAACTCCAAAGAGTTAAGTTATCAATGTAATCGGTATCAAGAGGTACAACAATTGTATCCCCAGGTGATAGCTCAAATTCGTTATTAACCGCAAACCAAGAACCTCGGTTTGGTACTTCTACTAGGCCACTGGCTTTTATAATGTAGATGCGGTCTTCATCAGCACGCGGTTTTAATCCACCACTGCGTGTTAGATAGTCATCTAAGCTCAGTTCATTTTGATATAAATGCGAACCTGAGAAGTTTACTTCACCCACAACATCAACACTGTTACGTTTTGAAGGAACATACAACACATCACTGTCTTCAACTTGTAAATCACGTTTACCGCTGGCAATGGCTGGTAAATCGATAACCAGTCGGCCAACCGCTTTCACTTTAGCTAAGTCTTTAATCAAGCTGTCCATATCTTGATAAGAAAGTGATGCATCAGTAATTGAGTTGTTGAAACTTTTAGACGCAATATCACGACGTAGGTCTTCTGATATTTTATTTAATTGCTGCTGTTGTTGTAGTCTGATTGCTTCACGGGTAAATACCGCCCCTTCAGGGAAAGAAAAATCAGTAAAGCCACCGGCACGTTTGATTACGCTCGATAAGCTTTCACCTTTTGCAATGCTGTAAATCCCTGGGAATTTAACTTCGCCAAGAATATTAATTTTTCTGTCTTGCTGCCAATTAGGAATTGGGTAAACATTGATTGTATCTTTACTTTCTAAAGCAAAATGCTCTGTGCCTTGTTTTGTATTTAAGGTCGATAAATCAATACTAATATGCTGTAAGTCTGAGCTTTCTGCGAATCGCGTTACCTCAGCATTTTGTAAAAAAGCAGACTCTTTTAAGCCACCAGCAGCTGCAATCGCATCATGTACGTCCGCATTAACAGGCATCGGATACACGCCTTCGTAAAATACTTCACCACGCACACCAATAATCTGCAAGCCACTGTCTTTAGTTGCTTGCTGATTTAACTTGGCTAAAATTGGTTTTAGTAATTTCTTACGGCTAAATACAGCATACTCATCATCTTCTAATTCATCTTTGTTTGTGAGCATTTCTGTAATTGATAAAACTTCTTCCTCTTCTTCTTCAGCGACACTAAGTGCTAATTCTTTATCGAATGACGAGCCTAAGTCGATGAACTCATAAAACTTACGCTCTTCATATTCATCCCATAATCTGATTTTTTCTTGCTGCTTTAACTGCTCTTTAGTAAGTGCCATTGTGTTTAAAGCATTTTCTTCACTTTCAATTGATTGAAAACGGCTAAATACCACAACGATATCACGCGGCTTAAGCTCTAAATCTTGCTTACCATTTACTGCATCTAAAAGAGAAAACTGATGGACTTCAATATCACCACGAACATTAATTTCACGTACAATGAGTGAGTAATCGTAATCAGCAATTGGCAGTAAATCAGATTTAAGCGAGTTAAATAACTGGCTAACCGTTTTACCTTCATGCCATGAATAGTTACCAGGATGAGAAACTGCACCAATTAGAGTCACCGCATCGTCTAGCTCTTGGCTTGATGAAGGCACTTTTACCGTGTCACCATTTTTTGGTGTATAGGCGTTTTTGTCGAATAGATTTAATTGCAATACAGTTTTTGAGCTATGACCTGTATAACGTTCTACCACTGATTTTTGAGGGAACGCAGCGGCACTAAAACCACCTGCCATGGCAATAAGATCTTGACTAGACTCGCCTTCTTTTAATTCAAAAATAGCAGGACGACGTACTTCACCATCAACCGTTACTTGCATACCTACAGGCGGAATAAATACCACATCGCCAGGCTTTAAGATGACATCGTTACTGCTATCACCTTTAATAAGTAGGTTGTATAAGTCAAGAGTAGTGACCGTTTTGCCTGCTCTTTTTAGCTGTATATTACGTAACGAACCAATTTCTGAAATACCACCACTAACAAACAGAGCGTGGGTAATCGAAGCAAGTGAAGGAACCGTGTAAGCGCCTGGTTTATAAGATTCACCTAACACCATGATTCGAATCGAACGTGTTTTACCCATTGATACAAATGCTTCTGCACCAATCATTTCTTGCTGAACTTTTGCTTTAATTAACTGAACTACATCAGCATACTGCATACCTGCGACAGTCACAGGCTTAAGCGAACCAACCGTTAAGCGCCCTTCACGGTCAATCGTTGCCTCTTCTGTTGATGCTTCTTTACCAAATAGGTTAACCGTTAATGTGTCACCAGAGCCTACAATATAGGTGTCTGGTACCAGCGCGCTCTCTGTTGGCGCAAATGTTGTAGGTTCACCTGAAAACAACTCATAACCAAAAGGCTTAAGTTCATCAGGTTGAGGTTTGAATTTTTCTTCATCCGTGAGTTCTTCTTTATTATCTTTTTTCTCACCGAATAAATCTCTTGGCATCACTGAGCTGTTATTCTCATCGTCAAGCGATTCGCCATCCTTATTGGTAGAATCCAGCATGCTTATATCCAAGCCATATTTCTTTGCTATAGCTTCTTGCTGTGATTTAGGTAGCTTTTTAAATTGTTCAATTTGCTGCTTGGTCGGAGTGACGGAGTGCGCTTCTGTTATAAATAAAAGCGATATAAAAAGAGCGATTACAAGCCTAAAAAACTTCACAAAGTTTCCCTTCTAAGAAAATAAAGATTAACCGCCGCATACTACATCATTTTTTAAGCAAAAAAAATGGGTAAACAAGTTTACCCATTCAATCTTAAATTAAAGCGCTTAGAAACTATAAACTAACGTTAATGATGTTTCTGTGTCGGTATTTTCTTTGTCGTCTGCTACATCTGAGTTATGGGTGATGTTATACGCCACTTTCATTTGTAGAGAGCCGTTGATTTTCGCCAAAATAGCTGATTCAGAGCGTGTTTTGGTATTTGTATCACCGTATTCCACAGATACAAGCTGAGTAAAACGTGCGCTTTCTGAAATTTGCCAGTTGTAATCAACTTTACCTAACGCAATGACTTCACCTTCGCGCTCACCGGCAAGTGAATTACCGTTGTCATCCATTTCAGTGCTGTCATCAGGGTATTGGAAGTATTTATAACCTGGACCAATTTCAGCGTTCAGCCACATGTCTGAACGGTCGATTAAACGTAAACCGTAACCTGCTGAGATAACTGTTTCGTTACGATATGCACCAAAATAATCAGATACGTGCGAGCCGTAGATGAATAAGTGTGAGTGCTTTTCGTTTAATTTATAGTTACCTTGCGCAGAGAATGAGTACTTTTCATTAGTACGCTGCGTTTCTTTTTCGCCCGCATCATTCTCAACTTCATCTTCTTTATAAAGACCGTCAAGTTTATATTCGTTATTCCAGCTTTCAAGATTGTGTAATACCTTAATACCGCCTTTCAATGTGGTTGTTTCAGTATTACCGCTAGTGATAATTGCACCCAATTCGCTGGTTACATCCCACGTTTTCGTTTCGTCTGCTGCGAATGCGCTAGTTGCAGCTGATGCTGCAACTAGAATTGATAAAGCTTTTAATTTCATTAAAAAATAACCTTTACTGCTTTTTATTTGACGCTTGCGTCTTCTTTATGCAAATGAACATCCATTTGCGGGAATGGGATAGTGATGTCTGCATCATCTAATGCGATCTTAATGTTTTCTACTAGATCAAAGTACGTTGGCCAGTAATCAGACGAGTTGACCCACGGACGCACAACAAAGTTAACACTTGAATCAGCAAGTTCAGACACAGCAACTGTATAAGCAGGGTCTTTAAGTAAACGCTCTTCTTTATCAAGCACTGATTTTAGCACTGCTTTTGCTTCTTTTAGATCTGCATCATAGCCAACACCAATCACTAGATCGATACGACGTGTTGATTCGCGTGAGTAGTTAATAATAGCATCGCCCATGATTTTTGAGTTTGGCATGATAATCACTTTGTTATCAGGCGTGCGTAACTCTGTAGAGAAGATCTCAATCTTTTTAACTGTACCTGCTTTGCCACCAGCCTCAACGTAGTCACCTGATTTGAAAGGACGAAGTAAGATGATCAGTACACCTGATGCGAAGTTAGATAATGAACCTTGCAGTGCTAAGCCGACCGCTAAACCAGCCGCACCTAAAATAGCGATGAATGATGTTGTTTCAATACCTAATTGCGAAAGTGCCATTAGGATTGTTGCAGCAAATACGATCGCATACACAATGCTTGCTACAAATGAACCTACCGCTTTATCCACTTTTTTCTTGTCGAAAGCTTTTTCAGTTAACCCTTCACAAAACTTTGCGATACGGCCACCGATAAGGAAAATAATTAGCGCCAACACACCTTGAATGGCGTAATGTATGATTAAACCTGAATTCTCATTGATCCAGTTCATTATAGTATCCATGTTCTCTCCTGAAGTTCATTTTTAGCATAACGCTGTACAAATTATATATGATCTTTGATTAAAAAATCATTAAATTACAGACAGATTAAAAAATGAGTGATTGCTCTATTGCAGAAGGCGAAAGTCTAATCCGCAAAACTGAACACCAACTGACTAAATAGCCATTTCTGAATTTTCTGAGCAAAGAAACTTTTTTATAGTTTTTTCTATTTAGGGCTTCACAAGGTGATATTAATTATGTAATATGCGCGCCACACCAATCGAGGTGTATCTCAGTGGCGGCTGTAGCTCAGTTGGTAGAGCCCCGGATTGTGATTCCGGTTGTCGTGGGTTCAAGCCCCATCAGTCGCCCCACTTTTTCCTCTATAAATATCCTTATTTATCAAATTAAATTTCACTTACTTTTTAAACTTCTTTGAAGTGCGCAGTGTCGACAAAATTCCCTATTTGAAAGTAGCGTTTTTGTAGCAATAAGATTAAAAGCTCTCCCCCTAAAAATAAGCTCTAAGCCCTAATAATAAATATAATGTCATTTTCAGGCTACTTACTAGATACTAAGTAGCCTTTTCGCTGCAGGTTAGTTTTGTTGAAGCTGTAATATCTAAAATGCACGTCTCATAAATAGCGTTTTAGAACAACGATACAGTAAACTCAACAGTGATTTAAAAGCTGCGCCTTGTGCACGATATTTATTAAAGTATTTTACTGACTCTAAATATTTATTTTGCAACACGCTTTGAGTACACAATTGGCCAAATATGTATTGTTTTCTTATTTTTACATTACGAGAATATTCAGGCTCAAGGTAACGCTCTAGTTTATCGAGAGACTCTATCATGCGTAAGTTATGCTTTTTTAATTTCACGGTATTATTTACTGTTTCAGAAGACCAAGAGTTCTGACTTTCACGTCTGTAGACACTCATTTTTTCATGTAGATAAACAATTCCATTAATTCCAGAGAAAGCCTCCAGGAAAAAGTCTCCGATTGGCGCATCATAAAAAAAGCTAGGTAAGTTATCCAAGACACTTTTTCTTATAAACATTGATGCTGTTGGGCAAAACTGTGAGTGTACTTTGTATATTTCAGCATAATCAATGATATGAGTAGCTTCTTTTCGTGTAGGAAACTGGTATGAAGAGTGTGGCTCCTCTTCAGAGTTTATAATGTATGCATTGTGTACACATAGGTTCAGATCGTTATGTTTTTTGAGTGCCAGAATCTGCCTCTGCAACTTACTACTATCCACCCAAAAATCATCCCCTTCACAAAGGGCAACATATTCTCCTTGCGCAATTGCTAACGAATGTTTGAAGGGCAAGTTAATGTTGATCGAAAACTGATTTACATCTTGTAGTATGAGTTTAATTATTGATGGGTATTTTTGCTGGTACTCTTGGATGATAGCCCGCGTGTTATCAGTAGAGAGATCATCGTGAATAATAATCTCAAACCGATACTCTGTAACTTGAGCTAGAAAACCTTCAATTGTATCGCGGATATAGCTTTCTTGATTAAATGTTGTGCAAATAATCGAAGTGAAAACTTGATCAGCATATAACCAGTGTTTAGTAACCTCTTCCTCGCAAGGTGCGACTAGTTTTTCGAACATAATTCATTTTCCAGCGTTTCACAATTTCTGCTGCGTTGCTTGATTTTTTTAGCGGGTTGCCCTGCATATACAAAACCAGCCTCAAGAGATTTATTGACCAAAGATAGAGAACCAACTGCAACGCACTCTTCAATTATCACACCTGGCAAAATAATGCTTCCAGCTCCAATTAAACTATGCTTTTTGATTGTAACCGGTGCATGACTAACATTGGTATATTGACTTGGAACCGTTGGGTTCGTCATATATTCGCCTGAATAGTCATCATTACTAGAGTATACTGAACACCTTGATGACAGACATGTATAGTCCTCCATCGTAATTCTTCCTGCACCTATTAATGATGTATAAACAGCAATATGCACGTACTTACCTATACTAATTCCCTCTTTTCCCGCTGATAAAACGCAGAAGTCGTCGATTCTACTGTTATCGCCAATTTCTATGTTTGCCGCATTGTAAATAGATGCTAATTTTGACAATTTGACATTCTTACCTACATGCTTGAATCCCAAAGCTTCTAATTCAATTTGTGTATAAAAAGCCATATTTTCTACAATCCTTTTTTTACATTTTCGATAACGGTTGCAATATCGTGTAGTTTTAAATGCGCATGTAAAGGCAAACACAAGATACTTTCTGATGCTTTTAAGCTATTGGACGTTCCATAATTGTGTTCATCTACAAAGATTCGGTCTAATGAAGGAGCAAAGTAATTGCGGCTTTGAATATTATTTTCTTCTAACGCTTGAGTCACTTTCTTTAGCTGTTTCTCACTGTCTAACAAGATTGGCATATAAGCACCATTAGCATTTGCTTCTGGGTGCCAAGTAGGTAACTTAACTACATCCTTTAAACCTTGCCTGTATGCATGAAATAACTCAGCTCTATGGTCAAGCACATCATCTATTTCTTCAAGGTTAACCAAACCAACAGCTGCTTGATACTCATTCATTTTTGCATTTATGCCAACATGGTTCGAATCACTTGGGTTAGATCCAAAATTAATGAGTCGCTCAGCTCTTTCATAGCTGTCTTTATCTTTAAAAATAACAGCTCCACCTTCAACCGTATGAAAAACTTTGGTTGCATGGAAACTCAATGTACTCGCATCCCCATACTTTAAAATTGATTGTTCATTGATTTTCACACCAAAAGCATGCGCGGCATCATAAATAATTTTGAAGTCTTTTTGTTCGCCAAGATCTTTTAATTTAAGAACATCACACGGGTTTCCATACACATGTGTAGCAACTAAAGTATCAGCTTTACAGCCTTGTTCGTAAGCAGCTTTAATTGCATCTGGGCAAATATTTAAACTACTTGAGTCAATATCCGCAAATGCCACTTCATCTTTCTGCCATTTAAAAGCGCTAACAGTAGCTACAAAGCTAAATGGTGTTGAGATTAGAGAGTGGCTGTTAAGTGCCCTACCTGCGATTTGAAGTGCTGACGTACCATTATTTGTCAGTAAAAGGTTTTCTACACATAAATAATCCTCTAACTTTTCAGTTAATTCTTTATGCATAGGCCCAAAATTAGTGAACCAACTATTATCATTTATTTTTTCGAGTAATTTTTGGAGCTTTTTTAAGTTAGGTTTAACAGGGTTGTTTAAGGCAATCATTTATAATGACTCCATATAGGGTTAATTTTTTAATGTGTTTTTTAAGGCAATAAGCAATGATCGCTGCATCAGAATTAGAATTAGAATATAGCTTCCTAGAGCAACACCTAACATAGTGATAATTTGAATAATATTGCTGCTGAAGTTCATACCAACGCTATATCCCAAAAAGGCCGAAAAAGCGGTAATAAGCGCAATCGGAAGTAAAGCTATCAGCTGCTTATAAGCCGTTAAGCTCGAAAGCTTACCTGTGTAATAAGTATTGATAAATAATGCCAAATAAGAGCTGACAACCATACCTATACACATTGCTTTAATACCCATAGGTACCGTCACGACAAGTATTAAGGTAATCGTTATCTTCTTAATTATTTCTAATTTTAAGAAGAGGTCAGAACGTCCCTTCACTTGTAACATGTTTAAATTAATAGCATGAATTGGATAAAGCACTAACGCCATTGTAATGATACTGACAAGCTCTGCGGTACCCTGCCATTCTTGCCCTAATAAGATCTCAATCAACGGCTTGGCAATAATGCATAAACCAAACATAACTGGGAATATGACTACTGCAGCAAATTGCAAAGTTAATAAGTACGATGCATCAAGTTTCTTCGTATCGTGCTGTATCGCACTTAACATAGGAAAAGTAACTTTTTGAATTACCCCTGTCAAAGTAACCGCAGGTAAACTAGACAGCCTATTCGCTTGATTGAATAAACCAAGCTGAACGGCTGTAAACTGCTTACCGATAATTAGACTATAAATATTATTGTAAATAGTATCTAACAGGCCAGATAAGAGTAGCTTTGAACCAAAACCAAATAGATTTTTAAAGGATTCTTTAGAAAACTTGCGCTTAGGCCTCCAAGGCACCAAAATATTTAGCATCAATACATTGATGATTGCTAATGCTAGTTGTTGAGCCACTAACGCCCACACACCATGATCAAAATAAGCCAAAGCCAATGCTAATAGACTGCTACAAGTAAGTGCAATGAAGTTGCACTTAGCTTGCGTTTTAAAGTTTAAGCTTACACTGAGTTTGACAATGGGAATTGCCGAAAAAGTATTAATCACGACAACGAGTGCAATAACTCTGGTTAGTGTAGTTAGCTCTGGTTGCTGATAGAATTGGGCAATATAAGGGGCGCAGAAAAATAGTAATAGGTAACAGCCTATGGATACACCAAGACTGAAATAGAAAGTAGTCGCAAAATCAGACTCATCTCTGTCTGTCTTTCGTATCAATGCAGCGTTGAACCCGCTATTAATAAACACATTAGCAACCGCAATAAATATCGTTAGCATGGCAATTAAGCCAAATACTGCCGGACCTAAGATATTAGCCAGAACTAAGCTTGTAGCTAAAGCTATTGCTTGTGTGCCTAAACTATCTAATGCACTCCAAATAAAACCACTTTTAATTTTTTTCTTGTCGTGCATGAACTTAATTACTGACTAATTGTACAAGGTACTTACCATACTCATTTTTTTTCATCGGCTCCGCCAGCGCAAGTATTTGTTCTGCCGTTAACCAGTTATTACGCCATGCGATTTCTTCTAAACAGGCAATTTTAAGCCCTTGGACATGTTGAATTGTCTGTACAAAATTAGAGGCTTCATGAAGACTTTCATGTGTTCCCGTATCGAGCCAAGCAAAGCCTCGACCTAATAGCTCGACATGCAGTGTACCTTCTTCTAAATACATCTGGTTAATACTGGTTATTTCTAACTCTCCTCGTAATGAGGGCTTTACTTTTTTAGCTTTCTCAACGACTGAATTATCGTAAAAATATAACCCTGTAACGGCAAAATTAGATTTCGGTTTAGCTGGTTTTTCTTCAATAGAAATAGCTTTTAAGTTCTCATCAAACTCAACGACTCCAAAACGTTCCGGATCCTTAACATGATAACCAAATACAGTGGCACCACTTTCACGGTGACTTGCACTTGCTAATGTTTTAGGGAAACCTTGACCATAAAAGATATTATCACCTAAAACCAAACACACAGAACTGTTACCAATGAACTCTTCACCGATAATGAATGCTTGGGCAAGCCCTTCAGGATTAGGCTGTACTGCATACTCTAGTTGAATACCAAAATCTGAGCCATCACCTAAAATCCGCTGAAAACTCTGAAGGTCTTCTGGCGTGGTTATAATTAAAATATCTTTAATTCCAGCCAACATTAAAGTAGATAATGGGTAATAAACCATAGGTTTATCATATAAAGGCAGTAATTGTTTGGAAACACCACGAGTTAAGGGATATAGGCGTGTGCCAGCCCCCCCAGCTAGAATAATCCCTTTCATATTATTGCTCCGTTTTGTTGAGATTTATTTCACCAAGGCGTTCTCGTTGGTAGGAACCATCTTGCACATTTTGACACCAGTCGAGGTTATTTAAGTACCACAGTACTGTTTTTCTAAGGCCCGTTTCGAATGTTTCAAGTGGCTTCCAATTAAGCTCTTTGCTCATTTTGGTTGAGTCTATAGCGTAACGTCTATCGTGACCTGGGCGGTCATTTACATGCTTTATAAGTGAAGAATATGTAGTTAATAATTCACCCTCTTTCGATTTCAGCTCTTTATGTTTAATTGGCGCTAACTCATCTAAAAGATCGCAAATCATTTTTACGACTTCTATATTCTGCATTTCATTATGCCCGCCAATATTGTAAGTTTCTCCGACTTTTCCTTCTGTCACCACTTTATATAAGGCACGGGCATGATCTTCTACATATAACCAATCACGGATCTGATCACCTTTGCCATAAATCGGCAGCTCTTTCCCCTCTAAAGCATTTAATATCACTAATGGAATAAGCTTTTCAGGAAAATGATAAGGACCGTAATTATTTGAACAATTGGTGACGATTGTTGGAAAGTTATAGGTACGAGCCCAAGCTCTTACTAAATGATCACTCGATGCTTTACTTGCAGAGTATGGGCTACTTGGTGCATAAGCTGTTTGCTCTGTAAATAATGGCAAACTCTGAGGTTGCTGCTCATTTTCTTCCAGAGCAAGGTCTGCTGGGTGTGGCAGATCACCATACACTTCATCTGTCGAAATATGATGAAATCTAAATTTTTCTTTAACATTACCTTCTAATGTATTCCAGTACTGACGAGCAGCTTCAAGTAAATTATAGGTGCCGATTATATTTGTTTGAATAAACTCTGCAGGGCCTGTAATTGAACGATCAACATGACTTTCCGCAGCCAAGTGCATCACAGCATCTGGTTGATATTGCCTAAAAATGCGATCAAGTTCTTCACGGTCACAGATATCTACCTGCTCAAAAGTATAACGCTCACTCGAATCAACCGATTTCAATGACTCTAAATTACCTGCATAAGTCAGTTTATCAACATTAATAGCGGAGTCTTTTGTGTTTTCAATGATATGGCGTATAACCGCAGAGCCTATAAAACCAGCTGCACCTGTTACTAAATATCTCATTTTAATCCTTTTAGGGGCTCTAGAGCTTACCCTGCTCTAAAGCTTTTACTTATAGCTACTTGATAAAGACTCTATTGCCTATACCATTTTGCTTATCTGCTGTATTTGCGAATATTACCATATTCGATGGCGTTTTAAATTCATCTAAATTTTTAATTAGGTAAAATGGCTGGGTATTCCTTAGCGTGTTAGCCAGCAAAGCATAATATCCACAAGTACTCATCTCAATGCGTTCCCCTGATTTCCATCCCTTCCATTCATTTAGTAAGCACCTTGTTTTTTTAATAAGCTTGGATAATGTTTGAGGAACAAAGACTTGATTTGATAAATAGCTATTTGGCTAAGTTGACTAAGCCGGAGATAATCTTGAAATTATTGGCCTTGGATCATAAAAATGAAGGGATAAAAACGAAAAAAGTCGTTAAAAAACAAGTAAAAGTATCTTATTTCCGTACAGCAGTTTTACATCAATTTTCGTACCACTTAGCTTTGACAAAAAAATGCCACCTTTCGGTGGCATTACACACGGGATTATTTCTATTTACTAGAAATGCTTTTCACAGCTCAAGGTTAGTGTTTGTATAACTTAACCTTAAGCTTATTATTACTTCCAACTTTTCATTTTATGCCCTTTTAAAGCATAGAAAAGGATAAATAAATAACAAGGCAACATCACAATATAGGCTGCCTGTTGGGCATCAGCGCTTTTAACTCCGCCACTTGCCAAACCCCAAAATAACGGGCCAAATGCACCACCGGCTATGCCCATCACAAGTAAGCCCGAGCCTACACTCGTTAGTTTGCCTAAACCTGATAATGCTAACGGCCACACTGCTGGCCAAACAATCGCATTAGCAAAGCCTAGCACAGCGATGAGTAATAAGGTATCAGGAAGTACCGATTTTAGGCCTAGTAATGTTGAAATAAAAACAGACTCATTGCTTACTGTAACAATTGCTATTGTGAGCGCACAACCCAAAATCGCAGAAATTGTTAGTGCAACTTGCTGCGACAATATGCGTGGAATTAATAAAATTCCTAAAAAGTAACCCAATACCATACAGCCCATGGTGTATGAAGTCATAACACTATACTTTTCAACACCTAATGAAAGTGCGAAGCTGCCAATTGTATCGCCAGCAATTACTTCAACAGCTACATAAACGAATAATGCAACAATCCCTAACGCAAGGCTTGGGTGGCTCAGCGCCTCTTTTACTTGCCCTGGTTTTTGCTCATCAGCATCGTCGATTAGCTCTGGTAATGGCATTTTAGTGACGGCAAATCCAAGTACACCAATAAAAATCGCCATTCCTAAATAAGGGAGTATTAAACCATTTGCCATGGCATCGATATCAGACTGGGTTAATTCTTTACCAACAAACCCCGTAAAGTCACTTAAAATCAGCGCGGTAAAAACAATCGGTGCAATAACCCCAGCCCCTTTGTTGAGTATCCCCATGACACTCACGCGTGCTGCCGCGGACTCTTCTGGTCCAATTCTCACTACGTATGGATTAACAGCTGTTTGTAGCAAAGTTTGACCCGCGCCCATAACAAGTTGAGCAAATAAAAACAGTGCAAACACTTGCGTTTTAGCCGCAGGAATAAACAATAGCCCTGCTACCATCATGGTTGCCATTCCCAGCGCCATGCCATTTTTATAGCCCACTTTTCGAATGATCATCGCCGATGGGATCGCTGTAAATGTAACTGCAATATAAAATGAGAAAATTATCAGTGATGCCTGAAACGGTGAAAGCTGTAAAATTTGTTGTAAAAACGGCATTAACGAGCCATTTAACCATGTGGCAAAGCCTAAAATAAAAAACAGTGTCGCAACTATTGCCATTGGCACTAAGCTGCTTTGTTTATTCGTTTCTGACATAACGTTTCCCAATCACAGCATGCATTGGCCCTGCAATGCTGCTCATTTAGATTAATTATATAAATTTGATATTAAATATTTATAACACTATCGCAACAAAAATGACAGCGCTGACATATTTCTTTTAGATATGAGCTTAACTCACGCAAAGGTACACATTGTGAAACCGCTAAAACACACCGAGTAGGCGCGAATTTATTTCGCGCGAAGATGCCACACTCTGCAACCGTTAAAAACGCGCCATATAATAGGCGCGAATTTATTTCGCGCGAAATACCTTAAACATTACTCTCCAACAAAAGTAACGCGACTGGTTTGCTGCTCATTTAAGCGAGTACGCAGAGCTATTTTTGCCTTGCTATCAACCTTTACTGGCTCAACATAAGACTGCCAGCTTTGGCCGTTATCGAGGCTGTACTCAATGCTCAAATAAGCAAATGCGCTGTTGGCATAGAGCTTACCATTTTCAATCACTCCACCTGGCACAGGCAAGTGTAAATTAATGCCACCTTGAGCTAGTTTTTCAAGCTCTTTTAAGCCAACGGCACTTGAAAACTCCGCCCAATCTTTTGCTTGTTTTTTACTATCAACGCTTTGCCCTTCCCAATCAGCTTTGTGCCATGCACGCTCTGCAACCGATAAAATACGTGGGAAGATCATCGCTAGCACTTGCTCTTCGGTACGGATTGTTTCTGACCAAACTTGACCCTGCATACCTAAAATATTCTCAGGTTTTTCAAGCTTAGGTAACGGGCGACCAACTAACGCCTCTAGATTAACAATTGGCTCGCGAGTGCGTGTGTAATCAGCATTGGCATACACATCATCTGGCATGTAGTTGAACGCTTTTTTGGTGTCGGTGTAACGGGTTGCCCAGTAATAACCACGCTCTTCAGGGTTTGCCTCGTACGGGTGATCAAAATACAAATGCGTACCATGCGATAACACCACTTGGTAACCGGCATTAGCTAAGCGATACGCTCTATCTGCAACCCCCCACTCCCAGATATTATCCCACGTATTAACGGTAAAGGTTTTATTTGGAAACTCATCACGCTTAAACGAGTTTTCACGATCATACATGATGCCATCTTCCCATATACCAGGAGAGATGCCACGTTTCTCAAGTAAGGTCGCAACACGCTGAGTAAAATAGGGTTTTAAATCTGCAGGGCCTGCAACACCATTATTAGGATCAGCAAACAGCGCCTGACAAATCGGCGAGCCAATCCACGAACCAGCCCCCACTTCATCACCACCTATGTGTAGATTTTTTAGCTGCACACCTGCTTCGCGGTACATCTGCTGAAGTTCATAAGTCACTTTATCTAAAAATGCGTAGGTTGAATCCATACATACATTCATCGAGTTATCTTTGTAGTTTTGAACTGTCATGTACACAGAGGTGTCTTTAGGATCGGTCAATAAATATTGTGTTGCAGGACCAATATCTACTTTTTGAATTTCCTTATTAGCAGACTGTGACTTGATGTTATTTTTAGCTGTTTTTTCAGCTTCTTCAAGCAGGTTGTGGTATCGCGCTTCCATTGCTTTAATTGAGGCACGCGCATGACCAGGCCCTTCAACTTCTGGGATAATTTGAATATGACGATCTTTGGCAAATTTTAATAGCTCAACAAATTCATCACGTTTTAAGTAACCATTACCTGAGCCTGATTTAAATGGCCCCGTACCAAGTTGCGTTAATAAACACTCGCGCTCTTCTAAATCAAAACAGCGATAGCCGCCAACATCGGTAAGTTCAGGTAAGCCTGGGATCTCAAGACGCCAACCTTCATCTTCTGAAAAGTGCCAATGTAGCTTATTCATTTTATAGCGAGCCATTTGCTCAACAAGTTTGAACATGGCTTCTTTGCCATGATAGTTACGACCGTTATCGTAATGCATGCCACGCCAGCCATAACGCGGAGCATCTTCTAATTCAAGACGTGGTAAATTTGCAGAGTCTTTACTGCCTGCTGGAATTAAGTTTAATACACTTTGCATCGCATAAAATACGCCAGCATTATCACTGCCTACGATATTAATGACATCATCGTTAATTTCCAGTGTATAACTTTCTGCTCTACCTGTATTTAAAGAAGGATCAACGTTTAGGCGAATGATTTTTTCTTTGCCAAGGCTTATATGGTCAGGTTGAGCTTTTAAACTAATTCCATAGTCATCTTGCAGGTCTTGCATGAAGACCATGACTTCATGTTTAAGCTGGCCTTGGTAACTAATTTGCCAATCACTGTTTAGTGTTGTTGTACCACGGTTAAAATCAACTTTTTGCGGTTTCGGAATAATTCGTTTTAATGCATCGTCTTTACTTACTTCGACATTATCTTCCTTGTTTCTTTCAAAACGAACTTTTGCAGTTGCCAAAACAGATAAATCTTTTGGTTCGTTGTAACGGTATAGTTGGTTATCACGAGTGAACGGCGTAACAAACTCTTTAAAGTCCTCAGTGTCTGTATTGGCAAAGATGGCAGGCTTACTCTTACCTGCTACAAAAAAAGCACGCGGCATAAAATCACTGTATGCAACAATCCACACTTGCGCATCGAAAGGAATATCTAAACTTTCGCCTGCCGCTAAACCTTTAAATGAACGGGTTGGCACAAGACGATGTAAGTCACCATTAACATGTTCAATATTAAGACCTGCGACATGCTCTGTTGAAATTTTACGAACCGAATGGATATAAAGTTGCCAATCACTTTCGCCTGCAGGTAACGCAACATCAGAGCGGTTGTTAAGGGTGATTTTTCCTAAAAAGCCCGCGTCTCTATTACGAAAGTTATCTTCAACTGAAAACAGTAACTCGGTATCTTTAGCAAACTGATTTACCTGCGACTGTGTGAGTGTCGCGTTTGCCATTATAGGCGCTGCCATTATCATTGCAGCGAGTGCAGACTTTTTAAAACCCATTACTTTCTCCTCGTTTATGCCCTGAGTTTACGGTATTTTTTCCGTATTACTTGTCATTTTTGTTTATTATTCATACCTATCATATAAAAACTAAAATGACAGCGCTATCATTTTATCGGAAATAAACGGGAAGATGTCGACGTGGAACTTGTTTCGCGTGAAGATTTAAACGCGCCATGCAAGCATGACGCCTACGGGTGTAGGCGTGAAATTTATTTCGCGTGAGCGTGAGATTAGACCTTAATGCAAAGATACTTTTCTTCAAGGTACTCATTTAATCCTTGATGACCACCTTCACGGCCAAGACCAGATTGCTTTACACCGCCAAATGGCGCTACTGGGTTTGAAATGAGGCCTTCGTTAATACCAATCATGCCGTATTCAAGTGCTTCGCTTACGCGATAAACTTGCTTGATATTTTCACTGTAAAAATACGCAGCTAAACCATACGGCACATCGTTAGCAAGCTGCAAGACTTCTTGTTCATCATCAAAAGCAATTATGCTGACTACAGGGCCAAACACTTCATCATGATAGATATCCATCTGTGGTGTCACATCAGTTAAAATTAATGGCGCTTGAAAGCTACCTTCAAGTTCGCTGTTATCACCAACTAATGACGCCCCTTTATCAACCGCATCTTGCACAAGCGTTTGTACTTTCTCTTTTGCTTTAGGATAAATTAATGGGCCAATATCCACCCCGTCATCAAGGCCATTGCCAACTTTTAACTCAGCTACTTTGTCTGTGAGTTTTTCAAGCACCGTCTCTAGTACCGAGCGCTGAACAAAAATTCGGTTAGCAGCAACACAGGTTTGCCCTGCGTTTCTAAACTTAGCCCCCATAAGGCCAGCAACTGCTTCATCTAAATCGGCATTTTCAAAAATAATAAACGGTGCATTACCACCAAGTTCCATCGATGTGTTCTTAATTGTAGATGCGCACTGTGAAAGTAACTGCTTACCTACACCGGTTGAACCTGTAAATGTGAACTTACGTACACGCTCAGACCCGGTCATGATCTCGCCAACCATTTTTGCATTTTCTGAGGCCACCACATTTAATGCCCCTTTTACAAACCCTGCTTTATCGGCAAGGTAAGCCAAAGCAATTGCACATAAAGGGGTATGCTCAGAAGGTTTAATCACGAAACTACAACCCGCTGCATATGCAGGGGCAACCTTACGAGTGATCATGGCGATTGGGAAGTTCCACGGTGTAATGCCTGCAACGACACCGATTGGCTGCTTTATGGTTGATAGACGATGTTGGCCGTCTGTAGCTGGTATGTTGTCGCCGTAACTACGCTTTGCTTCTTCACTAAACCACTTAATAAAGCCTGCACCGTATTCAACCTCCCCTAATGCTTCTTTTAAAGGTTTACCTTGCTCTTTGGTCATCAGCTCAGCAAGTTGCTGTTTGTGCTCAATAACCAACTCATACCAGCGACGCAACGTTTCACTACGCTCAGTCGCCGTTGTTTGTTTTAGCTTGCTAAATGCCTCGTCAGCACGTTTAATGGCCAGCTCAACGCCAGCTTCATCAATATCAGACACATCGGTAATTGCTTGTCCGGTTGCAGGGTTATCTACACTAAAACGCTGGCTCGTAGAATAAAAGTCACCATCGATAAACGAATCAGAAAAAACTAAATCAGACATAAAACCTCCTAGTAAAGCGGACCGCAAAAAACAAAAAACCGCTGTAGAGACCAAGCAACTACAGCGGTTTTTAGGTATTCAAAGCCGTTAAGAATTAATGCTCTTCATTAACGATATTGAGATTATACTTTGGAATTTCAACTACCAGATCTTCGTCTTTAATAATTGCTTGGCAACCAAGACGAGACTCAGGCTCAAGACCCCATGCTTTATCCAACATGTCGTCTTCTAGCTCATCACTTTCATCTAAAGAATCAAAGCCTTCACGAATAATTAAGTGGCATGTTGTACACGCGCATGACTTTTCACAGGCATGCGGAATACTAATACCATTTTTAAGCGCAACATCTAATACGGTTTCGCCTGTAGGAGCTTCAATTGCAGCGCCTTCTGGGCATAACTCTTCGTGTGGAAGAAAAATAATTTGTGGCATACCTTACCTCGTTAAACTTCGTCTACTGACTGCCCTTGCAGCGCTTTTTTGATTGATGCATCCATTCTACGAGCAGCAAATTCGCTACTTGCATTGTCGACAGCTTCAATTGCTGCTTTAATTTCTGCCGGTGTTGTTGCGCTTTCGCGTACCGCAACAAGTTTAGCAATTTCTGCTTTTAACGCAGCTAATTCTTGTTCATCAAGTAATGCACTGTCAGTTGCCAGTGATGCTTCTAGTGCTTCAACAACGCGTAACGCTTCAACTTGTTGCTCTTTAAGCATACGCGCTTGCATGTCGTCTTTGGCATTACTCATTGAGTCTTTTAGCATGTTCGCAACTTGGTCATCCGATAAACCAAATGATGGTTTTACTTGGATTTCAGCTTGCACACCGGTTGATTTTTCCATTGCCGATACACTTAATAGGCCATCTGCATCAACTTTAAAGGTTACGCGAATATGCGCAGCACCTGCTGCCATGGCCGGAATACCTTTTAAGCTGAATTTTGCCAGCGAGCGGCAATCATCAACAAGCTCACGCTCACCTTGTAGTACATGCAGTGACATCGCCGTTTGACCATCTTTAAACGTGGTGAACTCTTGTGCACGTGCTACAGGAATAGTGGTATTACGTGGAATGATTTTCTCAACCAGGCCACCCATGGTCTCAAGACCCAATGACAGTGGTAATACGTCTAATAGCAGCATGTCTGAATCTGGTTTGTTGCCAACCAGTACATCTGCTTGCAGCGCCGCACCAAGTGCTACTACGCGATCAGGGTCAATAGAAGTCAGTGGCTCTTTATCAAAAAATGCCGCAACTTGAGAGCGTACAATTGGCATACGTGTCGAGCCGCCAACCATTACCACTTGCAGTACTTCTTCGTTTTCGATACCCGCATCTTTTACTGCACGGCGACAAGAGCGTAGTGTTTTCTTCACAAGACCAAGTGCTAGCTCATCAAACGTTTCGCGGGTAACTTCAACTTTGTGGCTTTGGCCATCAAACTCTAAGCCTACATTCACTGTTTGGTATTGGCTTAGTGCTTCTTTACAGGCTTTTGCTTTATTAATAAATAAACGCAGTACCGATGCAGAAAGCTCGCTCACACCGGTTTGCTTTTTGAAGTAATCTACCAATAGCGAGTCAAAATCGTCACCACCTAGGCTCGAATCACCGCCTGTAGCAAGCACTTCGAACACACCTTGGTGTAAACGTAAAATAGAAATATCAAACGTACCGCCACCTAAATCGTATACGGCGATAATACCTTCTTGGCCTGAATCAAGGCCATAAGCAACAGCCGCAGCCGTTGGCTCGTTTAGTAAACGTAATACGTTGATACCAGCAAGTTCAGCGGCATCCTTAGTACTTTGGCGCTGTGCATCATCAAAATACGCTGGCACAGTAATAACCGCACCTAAAATATCTTGGCCTGCAAAGCTGTCTTCTGCGCGAAGTTTCAAGGCTTTTAAAATTTCACTCGATGCAGTTACAGGGCTAATTGCGCCCGCAACGGTGCTGATTGCTAACGAGCCATCATGCTCACAAAATTGATACGGCAATTGACCATAGCTTTTTTCGATTTCAGCCTGCGTTTTACCTAAGAAACGCTTCACTGAGATCAAAGTATTAGCAGGGTCTTGAGTGGCAGCTGCCGCCGCTCGTTCACCCACCACGATGCTATCTGCTTGGTATTGCACAACCGATGGTAGCATCGCATTGCCTGCTAAATCAGTCAGTGTGCGGGCTTCGCCGCTTTGCACTGTAGCAACTAACGAGTTAGTCGTACCAAGGTCAATACCGACTGCTAATTTGTGCTCGTGTGGTGCCGCGCTCTGCCCCGGCTCAGCAATTTGCAATAATGCCATAATGCTCTTTTTAAACTCTTAAATAGCTGCTTTATACAACTAATAATTAATCATCAAATAAACTGTCTTCAATGCGCTCAAGTTCATCTTGCAATTTATAAACGAACTTTAATTTACGAATATTATCCGCAGCTGCTTGCCATTGTTGTTCATCATTGCTGGCTAATTGCTCAGCAAGTTCACGACTATATTGCTTGTCTAACTGCCTAATTTGCGTTTCAAACTGCGCGATGGCTGCATCAGGATCTGCGGCATTTTCAAGCTCTTCGAGTTCTTCGCGAAGTTCCATTTGCTGCATTAAGAAATGTGGGTCTTGTAAGGTTTGCTGTTCAGCACGAATATCGACACCTAGCTCACTCAACATGTACTCTGCACGCTTCACGGGGTGTTTTAAAGTTTGTAACGCATCATTGATTTCAGCTGCATTTTGCACAGCAAGTAACTTATCGCGGCTGCTTGAACTGGCATGGCGATCAGGGTGAACTGCACGTTGCAGCTCAAGGTAGTGTTTATTTATCGTCGCTAAATCAATATTGTAATCAACTGGAATTGCAAATAATTCAAAGTAACGCATTACATTATCCAACTAGGTGAACAGGAAATAACAAAGCCCTACATAGGCAGGGCTTCAAGCGAGGAAAATTTTTTGAGCTTAAACCGTGAAGCTTTCGCCACATCCACACTCATCAGCTTGATTCGGGTTATTAAACTTAAACCCTTCATTCAAACCTTCTTTGGTGTAATCAAGTTCAGTGCCATCAATGTACACTAAGCTTTTCGCATCAACGATTACTTTTACACCACGGCTTTCAAAAATTTCGTCGCCTTCTGCTAAGTCGTCAACAAACTCAAGAACATAAGCAAGACCTGAACAGCCCGTCGTTTTAATGCCAACGCGTAGGCCAATGCCTTTGCCGCGATTTGCTAAAAATGATTCTACGCGGTTTGCTGCCGCATCTGTCAATGTCACTGCCATGAAATTATCTCTTACTTCGCTTGTTTGCTTTTGTAGTCAGCAATTGCTGCTTGAATTGCGTCTTCCGCTAAAATCGAACAGTGAATTTTCACTGGCGGTAACTCAAGCTCAGCACTGATATCAGTGTTTTTGATTGTTGCCGCTTCGTCTAAGGTTTTGCCTTTTACCCACTCAGTTACAAGTGAAGAAGAAGCGATTGCACTACCACAACCATATGTTTTAAATTTTGCATCTTCAATAACACCTTCTGGTGATACCTTGATTTGCAATTTCATTACGTCACCACACGCTGGTGCACCCACCATGCCTGTTGCTACTGACGGATCATTTTTGTCTAATACACCCACGTTACGCGGATTTTCAACATGATCGATTACTTTATCACTATAAGCCATAATACTATCCTCACTACCTGCTAGCGGCGGTTCATCACTAATTAGTGATGCGCCCACTCAACTGAATCTAAATCAATACCTTCTTGATGCATTTCCCATAGAGGAGACATCTCACGTAAACGGCCGATCGAGTTTTTGATTAGTTCAACGGTGTAATCAATCTCTTCTTCAGTCGTAAAGCGGCCAATGCTGAAACGAATTGAGCTGTGTGCTAACTCGTCATTACGGCCTAATGCACGTAGTACATAAGAAGGCTCTAAGCTTGCTGAGGTACAGGCTGAACCTGATGAAACAGCAATGTCTTTAACAGCCATTAATAACGACTCACCCTCAACAAAATTGAAGCTGATATTTACAATACCTGGCACTGACTGGCTTGGTTCACCATTGAAGTAAACTTCGTCCATATCAGCCATGATGCCATCAATCAAACGCTTACGTAGTGCGCTGATGTGTGCATGATCTTTTTCGAAATCTTCTTTCGCGATTCTAAATGCCGCACCCATACCTACTAATTGGTGCGTAGCCAGTGTGCCTGAACGCATACCACGCTCATGACCACCACCGTGCATTTGTGCTTCTAAACGAGCACGTGGCTTACGACGAACATAAAGTGCGCCTACACCTTTCGGGCCATATACTTTGTGGCCAGAGAACGACATGAAATCTACTTTTAACTGTTGCACGTCGATAAGTACTTTACCTGCGCTTTGTGCAGCATCTACGTGGAACATAATTTTGCGCTCACGGCACATTTCGCCGATTGTCGCGATATCTTGGATAACACCTAGCTCGTTATTTACGTGCATTACGCTTACAAGTACTGTGTCATCACGCATTGTTTCTTCAAGCTTTTTAAGGTCTAGAAGGCCGTTTTCTTCTACGTCCATATAGGTTACTTCAAACCCTTGACGCTCAAGTTCACGACATGTATCGATAACAGCTTTATGTTCTGTTTTAACCGTAATAACGTGCTTACCTTTCTTTTTGTAGAATTGCGCAGCACCTTTAATAGCGAGGTTATTTGATTCTGTTGCGCCAGAGGTAAACACGATTTCGCGTGGATCAGCATTAATTAGATCAGCAATATCTGTACGCGCTTGATCAACCGCTTCTTCAGCTTGCCAACCAAAACGGTGTGAGCGTGATGCTGGGTTACCAAAATTACCGTCCATAGTCAGGCATTGCATCATTTCTTTTGCCACACGTTCATCAACAGGCGTGGTTGCTGCGTAATCTAAATAAATCGGTAACTTCATTTCTCTCTCCGCTTTCGTCAAGCTACAGTTGACAGCTTACTTGAATGTTTTCCAGTTGCTTAATTGCATTATTGATGCTGTTATCTTGGCGAGATGCGACTTCTTTCACGTCTGATTTCTCAACCAATTCAGCAAGGGTAATACTATTTAAAAACTCTTCGATACGTGCGCTCAAATCAGACCACAAGGTATGGGTCAAACAGCGCATGCCGCTTTGGCAGCCACCCGTTGCACCGTGACAACGAGTTGCATCAACAGATTCATCAACAGCATTAATAACATCACCAACAGAAATTTTATCTGCGTCACGCCCTAATAAATATCCGCCACCGGGGCCACGCACTGAACTCACTAAGCCATTTTTTCTGAGTCTGGCAAATAGTTGTTCTAAATATGATAAGGAAATCTCTTGTCGTTCTGATATATCGGCCAGGGGCACTGCACCCACATTTGTATGGAGTGCAACATCCAACATGGCGGTTACTGCGTATCTGCCTTTTGATGTTAACTTCATGGAGCCCCCGATGTTACTGCACGCTAAGGTGTGCAAATTTTAATTACCAGACCAAAATAGTCAAGTATTATCATCTGATAAAAATAGATGTTAACCATTGATAAAACCGAATACCCGACAAAATTAGTCAAGTACTAGGTGTCATTGTAATTACCTGAGTAATTTAGTCAAGTATTATACTTATAACCAGTGATTATTTTATAGACTTATTAATTGAGGTAAGAATACCGCGTAGAATATTCATTTCGGCTTCTTCAGGACGTGCGCGATTAAATAAACGACGTAATTTGGTCATCACTAAACCTGGGTGCTGTTTAATGATAAAGCCGGTGTCATTCAATGTTTGTTCTAGATGCTCGTAAAACAACTCAGTTTGTTTAGCACTTGGGTAGGTTGCTTCATCTTCTTCTTGTGCTTTTGGCTGTGTATTCAAGTAAGCCATGCGTGTTTCATAGCATAGCGTTTGTACAGCCATCGCTAGGTTGAGTGAGCTATATTCAGGGTTTGCAGGAATACATACATGGTAATTACACTGTTGTAGTTCTTCGTTAGTTAAACCACTATTCTCACGACCAAACACAAGTGCAACTGGGCCATTTACAGCCTCTGCTACGAGCTTTTCACCGCATTCACGCGGCTCTACCATAGGCCATGATAAGGTACGCGAACGCGCGCTAGTACCAATTGTTAGAGAACAATCAGCAATGGCATCGGCAAGGGTATCAACAACCACCGCTTTGCCGAGCACATCGGTTGCACCCGCTGCAAGCGCACTCGCATGACTATCGATTTCACAAGCAGGATCAACAAGATATAAATTTGATAAACCCATCGTTTTCATCGCTCGTGCTGCTGAGCCAATATTACCAGAATGAGATGTGTTAACTAATACGATACGAATATCATCAAGTGTCATTGCGTTGTTACTTACTGAATGTCAAAAATTGCGCGAATTCTAGCACGAAAGCAATTCTGGAGGCTATATAGATCGTGCAGTCAATCATAATTGATCGTAGATCATGTTTGCGGTTTATCACTTTTATTGATGATAAATCGGGTTGAATTGGAGCACGAAACTGCGCTAAAAGTTTTTCGCTGTTAAAATTTATAAGGTCGAAATTTAATTTAAAATCAGCTCAGTACAAAAAACAACCAAAACTATTTCTGCTTTGTTGTTTACTTTGCAGTAAAAACCGCTAGAATACGCCGGCTTAAATATATTCGTTCTTTTACAACCCAAAGGTAATGCTATGCATCCAATGTTAAACATTGCGGTTCGCGCTGCGCGTAACGCAGGCAAAATTTTACTTCGTGCAAGCGAAGATTTATCAAAAGTTGATGTACAACAAAAAGGCACTAACGACTTAGTGACTAACATCGATAAAGAAGCTGAAGCCGCAATTCGTGACACTATTTTAAAATCTTACCCAGATCACACTATCGTAGGTGAAGAACTTGGTGAGCACAAAGGTAAAGATGCAGATTACCAATGGATTGTAGACCCTCTTGATGGCACGACTAACTTCATCAAGGGTATCCCTCATTTCGCAGTATCTATTGCACTTAAAGTTAAAGGTCGTTTAGACCAAGCCGTGATCTATGATCCAATTCGTGGTGAATTATTCACAGCATCACGTGGTCAAGGCGCACAGCTTAACAGCAAGCGTTTACGCGTAACTAAAACTAACGAGTTAGCAGGTTCTATCCTTGCGACTGGTTTCCCATTCAAGCAAAAGCATCACTTAGACGCATACTCAGAAGCGTTTAAAGCACTTTTCGTACACACTGCTGATATTCGCCGCGCAGGCTCTGCTGCATTAGATATGGCTTATGTTGCAGCGGGTCGTGTTGATGGTTTCTTTGAAATTGGCCTTAAGCCATGGGACACAGCAGCGGGCGAGCTTTTAGTAAAAGAAGCTGGCGGTATGGTTGTTGATTTCGCAGGTGGTATTAACTACAACCAAAGCGGCAACATCATCTGTGGTGCACCTAAGTTAACACAAGCGATCATTCGTGAAATTCGCCCAGTATTAACTGAATCACTACTTCGCTAACAACGGTTGTAATCTAAAAAAGGAGCTAAGGCTCCTTTTTTTGTGGCTGAAAGTACTCATTTTCCAATGCAATTTCAATCGTACTACCTTCTTTAAATGGCAAGCTCACTAAGCCTTCAGCAAAGTATCGATTAAACATTTCATCAAACTCTCCCGATGCTTGCATCGTTTGTAGTCCTTTAAGCAACGCTTTCGCTAACGCTGGCTTACGATGACTGACAAAGAAATAAAATGCAGTTGGGTAACTAATATAAACATCGGGAACAATCACTAACCGCTCGTCATTTATCTGCTCAAGCTCAGACATAACTTCTATGAAAGAGCGAGGAAAATAGTCAACGCGCCCTGCAATAACTAAACTAAACATGGCTTGATAATTAGCTAATGGCCTAACCGATAGACCATTTTGAGCTAAAATTTTTGTATCAGGCCAGTCATGCCCCTGTATAGCAGTTAACTGAGCTAGGTCACGCTTATTTTTAAGCTGGGTAAAACGAGGTAAAAATGACCGCTTTGTCAGTAATGCCCGCTTACCAATATACCCTTTGAATAAAGGGACTGGCACGGCAATGGCTAGTTGCTCACGCTCTGGGCTGGTCATACTCCAGTAGATATCAGCTTGATTAGCATCAAGCCTTAGCAAGGTTCGTTGTTGATGAGGGTGAACCAACACTTTGTTTATCTTAACAGGGAATTGAGCAGCCTCTAAGGCTTTCAGTAACAGCTCATTAAGGTAATCATCACGTTTATACAGAGGACGTTGTTCGACTGCTAAATTAACAACGGTATCAGCATACACAGTTGGGCTGCACATTAGTGTGATTAATACAAAGGCTACGGCTGTTAATTGCTTCATTATTATTTTTATCGTTGTGTTTTTTTTAAGCTACACCTAGCCTGTAAATGGTACAAGTGAAATTAGCCCAACTTAAAATTAATTCATAATCCAATATGTGCTGTTTCATCACTCACACTGCTGAGCCTCACGACTGCAGGGGCAGGACGACTACGTTTACAGACAAATAAATGACTCGTTTGATAACGTTTAGCTTCTTTTTTTGCATCAGTTGCCAATGCAGCAACTTGATGGCTATTGATACAAAGCTCTAAATCGGGCTTCACAAGGCCTATCGAAAGTGTAAGTAAAGGAACAAACTGCTTTTTGCCTTCTCGATTGCTTGCCCAATAACCGCCCTGTGCAATATGTTCTGGGGTGAAAAAGGCACGCGATTTTTGCTCAAATAAAGTAATTATGTTGTGACAAACAGTCTGTGCATCCTCTTTATCAAACACCACCATAAAGTCATCCCCCCCTATGTGGCCAACAAACCCTTTACTGAGACTAGATGCATCAACAATAACCTCTGCCAATAATTTAATCACACTATCACCGCTGGCGTAACCGTATAGGTCATTGAATTGTTTAAAGTGATTTAAATCAACATACGCAAGTGAGAACGGATAATTATTGCGAAGTCTCAGCTCAATCGCTTCGTTAATAGCGACATTGCCCGGCAGCATAGTCAATGGGTTTGCATGTTGAGCATGGCGGATTTTTTCTTCAGTAATGTGTTTTAAGATATTACGCAGTGGCGCTAAACCTAAGTATTCGCCATTTCGGGTGATTACTATGTGTCGACGAATATCAAATTCAAACTCGGTAATTTGCTGACTTACCGTATCCAGTAACTCATTTTCGTCAACTACCAGAGGTTGTTTATCCATCAAGGATGTCACTGGTTGTTTATCATAAAGTGCATGCCCATAAGGTGCGGCGAATACTTCTGTTAGTTGGTCTCGGTGTAGTAATCCAACGGGAATGTTGTGTTCAAGAACAGCAAGACTTGTAAGCGACTTATCTTGCTCAAAAAGACTATGCGCATCTTTGCAGCGTGTGGTTGTTTCGATACTGGCATATTCCACAGCTAACCAGCCAATAGCCATCGATTGCTCAAAACTACTCGAATTATCAGGTGACTCTAAGTGCGCTAAGCACTGAATATTAATTTGATAGCTGGGCTGCAAGCTTGGTCTTTCCAGTAAAAAACCTTGTGCATGTTGAATACCCAACCCCTCAAGCAAACGTAACTCCTCTGCCCGCTCGATTCCCTCAGCGATAACTTGCGTATTCGTTGCTTTGGCAAGCACAATAATTGATTTAAGAAACTCTTTTTTCACCACGCTCTGGTCGCAGTGATCAATAAAGTAGCGATCTATTTTTACAAAATCAGGACACAATTCTGACCACTGCTTTAGACCTGAATAGCCTGCACCTAAATCATCAATAGCAATAGAAAAACCAAGTTCACGATAATGAGCAATGGTCTTTAGTAGTAAAAAGCCATCTTCCACTTTTTCTTGCTCAGTGACTTCAATCACAACGCGATTCGCCGCCAAACCAAAGTGTTCAACAAGATGTAATGTTTCTCCTTTAGGATGGCATGGGTCGAGTAGAGTCTTTGGGCTTACGTTTAAAAAGAGCTTACCTTGTAAGTTTAATTTAACGAAGTTTTCTATCGCCTTACTTCGACACAAGAGCTCTAACTCTGAAATTTTATTGCATGCAATTGCTTCGCGAAACAAAGCGCTAGGCATTTCTAATTCAGAGCCTTTTGGACCACGGCTAAGGGCTTCGTAGCCCAAGATATGCTGATTAGAAATATCAAAGATAGGCTGAAATAGGGTTTTTATTTCATTGTTATCTAAAATTCGCTGTAGTGGCTCACTCACCTTTCACCTAGCGTCTGTTTTAAAAGTAGGCGATTAAAGTAGCAATTCTGTATGACAATTTTATGGCAACTTAACTTATCATCATGATGATTATTCAATTAAGTTGTTTAATACGTGCAATACTATCAATCATTTTTAACTTAGCTTGATGGTAGTCTTGTTCAGTCATTGCGGCCTGTTCAGCAATAGCAAAAACAGCTAAAGAATTGAGCAGTAATTGTTGCGCATGGTAACAGCGAGGCTCTGTAAAATCAGGTAACGTAGGTGTAAGCTCCATCGGCGCCGACTGTACCGCCTTTGTCGCTTTCATCTTAGACACATAATCAGCCATTACTAACAAACTAGCTTCACATTCTGGTAGCTGTGTTTTCATTGCTAAAAATAGCGACTCAGATGAGTGTATCAAGCTATCAATAGCTTCTTTAACCATTAATTGATCCGACTCGGCTTGCAGGCTAGTTAACACTTTCCATGCTAAGCCTTCATAGGCTGTTAGTGATTGCTGTGCAATCGCCTCTTGTGATTGTTGAGTTGCTGTTGATTGCTGCTCTTGCTGGTCTTTACAGGCACTCAATAAGTAGATAATACATAGACTCATTAAGAGATGTTTCATAAATTTCTCCCAATAAAAAACCGCCCAACAGGGCGGTTCTTGTCAAGCTAGGCTTGTTAAGGCATAGGATCCAGATCCGCACCTTCTTTTTCAATTACTTCTGGAATTAGGTCTTCTTTGCTTACACCCATTGCAATCGCTACTGCTGAAGCAACGTATACAGAAGAGTAAGTACCGATGAACACACCAAATAGTAATGCTGTCGCAAAACCGTGAATCGTTTGACCACCCCATACGAACAACGCAATCAATACTAAGATCGTGGTGATTGATGTAACTAAGGTACGGTTTAGAGTTTGCGTTAATGAAATATCGATAATTTCAATCGTGTCATCAACACGTACTTTACGGAAGTTTTCGCGGATACGGTCAGATACAACGATGGTGTCGTTGAGTGAGTAACCAATTACCGCCAAAATTGCCGCAAGAATCGTTAAGTCAAACTCAAGACCAAGCACTGAGAATAAGCCTAACGTGATGATAACATCGTGTAAAAGTGCAGATACCGCACCTACCGCAAAACGCCATTCAAATCGAAACGCGACGTAAATCAAGATACAAATAAGCGCAGTTAACATGGCAAGGCCACCCTGCTCTTTCAGATCTTCACCCACACTTGGGCCAACAAATTCGATACGACGCATTTCTACTGTCGGCTCAATTTTTTGCAATGCCGTAATGATTTGGTTACCAATAACTTCTGCTTTAACGCCTGCACCTTGCGGTGCAAGACGTACTAAAATCTCTTTACTTGAGCCAAACAGCTGCACCGAGAAATCTTCAAAACCACTTTCTGTGATTGCATCACGTACTTGTTTAAGATCGGGTGCTTCTGTAAAGCCTACTTCAACAGCGGTACCGCCAGTGAAGTCGAGACCAAAGTTCAAGCCTTTAGTAAAAAACGAAACGAAAGAAGCCAAGATCAACAAAGTCGACACTGTCATGGCAAACTTACGTAACTTCATAAACGGCAGTGTTTTACCACCTAGTTTTAAAATTTGCATGCTGACTCCTAAATCGACAACTTATCAATACGCTTACCGCCAATGAATAAGTTGATGACCGCACGGGTACCAACAATGGCTGTAAACATAGAGGTGATAATACCAATCGCAAGTGTTACTGCGAAACCAGCAATCGGGCCGGTACCCACTGCAAACAGGATCACTGCTGCGATAAGTGTTGTGATATTAGCATCGAAAATGGTGCTAAATGCGCTGTCGTAACCAAAATGAACGGCTTGTTGCGGGCTACGGCCATCAGCAAGTTCTTCACGAATACGTTCAAAGATCAGTACGTTGGCATCAACCGCCATACCGACTGTCAGTACAATACCTGCAATACCCGGTAGCGTTAACGCAGCACCTGGTATTAATGACATAACACCCACAATTAGCACTAAGTTAGCACCTAGGGCAATATTAGCGACCATGCCAAAGCCTTTGTAGTAAGCAAGCATAAACACAAGTACGAACACAAAGCCAAGTGCAACCGCAGTCATACCCGCTTCGATATTCTCTTGACCTAAGCTTGGACCTACTGTGCGCTCTTCAACGATTTGAATTGGCGCAACTAAAGCACCAGCACGAAGTAATAGGCTTAAGTTATGTGCTTCAGCAGGGTTATCGATACCAGTAATACGGAATGAACGGTCAAGACGGGCTTGAATCGTTGCCACGTTAATGACTTCTTCCACTTTAATTGGTGGCTGTGCTTTACCATTTTCGTCTGTTTTACCTGATGGCTTGTATTCAATGAATACCGTTGCCATGCGTTTGCCGATAGCACGCTTAGTGAAGGCATTCATTTTTGCGCCGCCTTTACTATCTAAGCTAATGCTTACTTGTGGACGCTGATATTCATCCATACCTGATTGCGCACCCGTGATATGGCTACCTTCAAGGATGATGCGTTTTTTCAGCACCACAGGATAACCTTCACGTGCCATAATCACTTCTGTGCCTGGCGGTACACGACCTTGCATAGCGGCACTTGCATCTGCATTTTCGTCTACTTCACGGAATTCTAGTGTTGCTGTTGCACCCAGAATTTCTTTTGCACGGGCTGTATCTTGAACCCCTGGTAATTGCACGATAATACGCTCAGCACCTTGGCGCTGTACGTTAGGCTCTGCAACACCGATTTGGTTAATACGATTACGAATGATTGTTTCGTTTTGCTTGATAGCGTAGTCACGAATTTCTTTAAGCTTTTGTTCGCTCATACTGGCGTAAAAAGCGTTATCACTGCTGCTATCATCAATATAAACATTCAGTGGGTAACGGGTTGATAAGAAACGTTCTGCCGCATCTTTGTCTTCTTCGTTACGCATTTCAACTCGGACACGATCGCTATTTGCTACGCGGCGAATGGTGCGATAACGTAGCTTTTCTTCGCGCAAGTCACTTTTAAAATCTTGTTCCATTTGCTCAAGCTGAGTATCAACCGCCGTCGCCATGTCGATTTCCATAGTAAAGTGAACACCACCGCTTAAATCTAGGCCTAGCTTCATTGGGTTACCGCCCAATGCTTTTAACCACTCAGGTTGAGCTGGTGCCATATTGATTGCTGAGATGTAATCTTCACTAAGGGAATCACGCAGTAGGTCTTGCGCTTTTAGTTGCTCTTCAACATTCTTAAAACGAACGAGGATCTGTCCGTCTTCAAGTTTGCTTGATTTAACAGTAACGTTATGTTCTTTGAGGGTCGCATTTACTTTGTCGAGTACGCTGAGGTCAGCATCAGTACCTTTAGTGCCTGATACTTGTATGGCCGGATCACGGCCATACAAGTTAGGTGAGGCATATAAAATACCAACGACTAACACAACAAGAACAAGTAAATACTTCCATAATGGAAACTTGTTTAACACGTGTGAGTCCTTATTTTTATTGTTATAGCGACTTCATAGTGCCTTTTGGCAGTACTGAAGAAACAGCTGATTTTTGTACTGTTACTTCAGCTTGATCGTTTAATGAAATCACGATGAAGTCTTTATCATCAGCGATTTTAGTAATCTTACCCACTAAGCCACCTTGCGTGAGTACTTCGTCGCCTTTCGCCATCGCACTCATTAGGGCTTTATGCTCTTTTACACGCTTAGCTTGTGGACGGTAGATTAAGAAATAAAATACCAAACCAAAAATACCTAGCATGATTAGCATTTCCATGCCACCACCTGCTGGTGCTGCACCTGCCGCACTTGCGTGGGCGTTTGAGATGAATAAACTCATTTCACTTCCTCTTTAATTTTTCTAAAAATTTAATCTGATGTATCTGCAAGCTCTGGCACTTCTTGGCCGCGGCGTGCATAAAAATCTGCAACAAATTCGTCTAGTTTGCCATTACTGATGGCATTACGTAAGCCTTCCATCACGCGTTGATAATAACGTAAGTTGTGAATCGTGTTTAGTCGTGCGCCTAAGATTTCATTACATTTATCAAGATGATGCAAGTATGCACGTGAATAGTTTTTACATGTATGACAATCACACTCAGGATCCAGTGGACCGGTGTCTGTTTTATGTACGGCATTTCGAATTTTAACAATGCCACCAGTAACGAATAAGTGGCCGTTACGGGCATTACGCGTAGGCATTACACAGTCAAACATGTCGATACCACGGCGAACCGCTTCAACTAAGTCTTCCGGTTTACCAACACCCATTAAGTAACGAGGCTTATCTTCTGGCATTTTGTACGCGCAGTGATCAAGAATATTGATCATCTCGTTTTTCGGCTCACCGACCGATAAGCCACCTAATGCATAACCATCAAAGCCGATTTCTTCTAAGCCTTTTTGCGATTGTGCACGAAGCTCAGGGTACATACCACCTTGGATAATACCAAATAGCGCAGCAGGGTTATCACCATGGCCTTCTTTTGAGCGTTTAGCCCAACGAAGTGATAACTCCATCGAGTCTTTCGCTTCTTTTTCAGTGGCAGGGTATGGCGTACATTCGTCAAAAATCATTACGATGTCAGAGCCTAAATCACGCTGAACTTGCATCGCTTTTTCTGGCGAAAGCATGATTTTTTCACCATTTACAGGTGAGCTAAACATCACGCCCTCTTCGGTGATTTTACGCATTGCGCCTAAGCTGAATACTTGAAAACCGCCTGAGTCAGTTAGGATTGGGCGATCCCAATTCATAAAATCGTGTAAATCACCGTGCTGCTTAATGATTTCTGTGCCTGGGCGTAGCATTAAGTGGAAAGTGTTACCTAGGCAGATTTGCGCGCCAGTATCTTTCACTTCGTCAGGCGTCATACCTTTTACAGTGCCGTAAGTACCTACAGGCATAAATGCGGGTGTTTCTACTACACCACGCTCAAAAATCAAGCGGCCGCGGCGCGCTTTACCGTCAGTGCGGTCTAATTCAAATTTCATATTATCCTCAGTGTCGGAAAAACAGTCCAACAAGCTATAATTTAACCGCTCGATTCTACCCTGTTTGCAGGTTTATTACTATTAATTGGGCTAAATTCGAAAATAAAAAGCCCGCTAGCTAAACTCTTCCCACGATGCAGAATTCAGCGTCGCACTGAGGCTTCATATCAACACATAACTTAGTAAGAATGGTTAAAAATAAAAACCCAGTGAAATGCTGGGCTTTTTACGGGGTGATAAGATGACTAACGCTTATTTACGCGTTAAGAACATGGCATCGCCATAACTAAAGAAACGATACTGTTCTTTAATCGCCGTATGGTAAGCACCCATTATGTTCTCTTGGCCTGCAAAGGCACTGACTAGCATGATTAACGTTGATTCAGGTAAGTGGAAATTTGTTACCATGGCATCAACCACATTGAACTGATAACCTGGGTAGATAAAGATATCGGTATCACCAAAGTAAGTATCAAGTTTACCGCCATGTACTTTAGCAGCAGATTCTAACGAGCGTACTGATGTAGTACCTACGGCAATGACGCGACCGCCTTTTGCTTTGGTTTCGGCTACCGCTTTAACCACATCATCAGGTACTTCAATGTACTCTGAGTGCATTACATGCTCATCAACTGAGTCAACGCGCACAGGCTGGAATGTACCCGCACCGACATGCAAGGTCACAAATGCCATATTAATGCCTTTCTCTTTTAAAGCGGCCATTAATATGTCATCAAAATGCAGGCCTGCAGTAGGTGCGGCAACAGCACCAGGCTTTTCACCATAAACCGTTTGGTAGCGCTCACGATCTGACTCGTTATCAGGGCGGTCAATATAAGGTGGTAATGGCATGTGGCCGATGTCGTTTAGGATATCAAGGACATTTTCGTCTTTGGCAAATTCAAGCTCAAAAAGCTCGCCATGACGTGCAACCATGGTTGCTTCTGCCTTACCTTCAAGAATGATTTTTGAGCCTGGCTTTGGCGATTTGCTAGCTCGCACATGCGCAAGCACACGGTGCTCGTCGAGTACACGCTCAACCAACACTTCAAGCTTACCACCTGACTCTTTTTGCCCAAACATACGCGCAGGGATCACTTTGGTGTTATTAAAAACCAATAGGTCATTTTCATTAACAAGCGATAAAATATCGCTAAATACTTTGTGCTCTACTTGACCGGATGGGCCATCAAGCGTGAGTAAACGACTGCTTGTACGGTCCGCTTTCGGAAAACGAGCAATTAATTCATCTGGAAGGTCAAAGCTAAAGTCGGCCACGCGCATAGAGTGTATCTCTTATAAATAAAAACGCGCCAAGTTTACTCTGATACGCTCACTACCTCAAGCAAACCCAAGCGCATATTGACCTAGGGTAAAAGTCGTGCAATTTTAACAGGCTTATTAGCCATTTTAGGTAAAGTTTGCTTGTAGATTAGACAAAATGTCATTATTCTAACTTATTCATTAAACATGGGTTAAGTTAAGAGGTAGTAGCGCCATGGCAAAGCAGTTGAAACTGCTAATTTTAAACGCTAGCGTTGCAGAACGTGAGACAATTAAGTCAACACTCAATAAACTTAACGTCTTTTCGTTTATTGAAGTAAATGACTCTCAAGACGCGTTAAAAATCCTCAAAACTCACCCTGTGGATATTATAATTACAGGTCTTGAAGTCGGAAAAATAGACGGTTGGCGCTTCTCTCGCATGATCCGCTCTGGGCTATTAAAAACACCGAAAAATACCCCCATTTTACTTACGCCGCCGATTTATTGTGAGCGTATTGCTGAGACCACAGCTCGCAGTTACGGTATTGATGCTGTATTACCATTTGAACGCCAAGATATGCTGCCACAAGTATTAGCGAATGTGCTTTCAACTCATTTAGAAAAAAGTAGTCGGCTTAATTTATTACTTCTCGAAACTGATAACAGCAAAGCGCATAGCATTACTGAGCAACTTAAGCTGAGCTTTGCAGTAACGCATACAACATCGACAAAAACAGCACTTGCTACTTACTTACAGCAAAAGTTTGCAATCGTGTTGATTGATGCAACTCAGTCTCAGTCTGATCCTGCTGGCACGTTAATTAGTGAAATTTTGCAGCATAATCCAAAACAGGCGATCGTCACCATCATTGATAACAATGATGCGGATTACGCGGAGCAGTTGTTACTTTCTGGCGTTACTGATTTTATTCGTGCGCCTTATGATCAGTCTTTATTGAGTAAAGTGTGTGATCATGCAGCGCGACGTGAAGACTTTATGGTGAGTTATGCTGAGTTTGCTCAAAAAGTGGAGCAATTAAGTCAAAGCCAAAGCCGTTATAAAGAACTGTTTTCAGCTCACCAACGTATTTTGCTTCACCTTAATACTGTTGTGCTTGAGTTTGATCAACAAGGCCATATTCGCTTTATAAACCCAGCATGGGAAAGCCTGACTGGCTACGGTATAAAATCAAGTTTAGCGAAGTCGCTTGCTGACTTTTGCCTACCTGAGTGCCAACACAAATTACAAGATACGGTACAAAGCATTTTGCATGGCGGCGCACAACAGCAGCAAGTTGAAATACAACTTAAACATAAAAATGGCAATGCTATTTGGGTTGAGTGCCGTATGCAACTGATCAAAAATAGCCGCAACTCAGCCACCATCACGGCGACGATAGATAATATTCATGAACGCAAACAAGCTGAGTTACAATTACGCCACTTAGCCCTTCATGATACCTTAACTGAGCTGCATAACCGTTACTACTTTGACCAGCAATTACAACGTATTTGCCAAGCTAAATATACCAATAACGATGTAGAGCATGCACTGATATACATCGACCTAGATCACTTTAAAATTATCAATGACAGTAAAGGTCATCAGCAAGGTGATATTGTTTTAAAAGAAGTGGCTCAGTTATTTACAGCCAATATTAGCGAAGAGCACTTAGTGTGCCGTATTGGCGGTGATGAATTTGCAGTTATATTGAAAAATACGACCCTGCTCGATGCTCACTTAGTCGCAGAAAGTATTTGTATGGCGATTGAAAAGCATCAATTCCATTCTGAAGGACATGTTTACTCAATTAGCTGTTCAATTGGTCTGACGCAGATTACTGCACAAAACAACGACCCAAGCGAGTGCCTTAAACAAGCTGATATTGCGCTTTATGTAGCAAAAAGCCTAGGCCGAAATTTAGTGCATTGCTACTCAAAAGAAGACAGCAGCCATAATAACTTGCAAGCGGGTTTAGAGTGGGGACATAGTATTCGCCAAGCACTGCAGCATGACTCAATTGAGCTTCATTATCAGCCAATATGGGACTTTAAACGTAGCCATGTAGCCTATTTTGAGACCTTATTACGTTTAAAACTGAATGATGAACTGGTTTACCCTAATCAATTCATTCCAGCATTAGAGCTACTTAATGATACGTATTTGATGGATCAGTGCGTTATTAAAAATGCAATTAAAAGTGTTGCCGAGTACCCTGAGCTGAATCAAATCGCCATTAACTTATCGGCACAATCATTTTTAGATGAGCGCTTATTACCACATATCGAATCAAGCTTAGCAGAATACAACGTTGAGCCAACGCGTATTATTTTTGAGATCACTGAATCAGCCAGTATTAATAATCTAGCCGCAACCAGAGCAATGATAGAACGCCTTAATAGTTTAGGCTGTCATTTCTCTATTGATGATTTTGGTACAGGTTTTAGTACCTTTAACTACCTTAAACAACTACCCGCACAGCATGTTAAGATTGATGGATCATTTGTACGTGACATGCTCAACGACCCCATCGATTTAGCGTTAGTGAAAGCAATTAATGATATTAGCCGCTCTCTGGATAAGCGCTCAGTTGCTGAATATGTTGAAAATAAAGAAATATTTTTAGCACTAAAAGAAATAGGCATCGATTACGGGCAAGGTTACTTTATTGCCCGTCCAGTACCTGTTGAAAAAATTAATAGCGAGCTTGAAAGAATATCTACGGATAAACTTTTTAGCTAACAATTAGCTAGCAAACGCGCACCTAAAATTGATACATTTTTAAACAATTTTATTGGTTTTTTAACTTTCATCCTGATAATACTCATCTATAATTAATTCACACCAACACAAAATGTCATGCTTTTATGGTGATACAACCAAAAAAACATGACATTAATTATTAAATTATACATACTGAAAATAACTTAACATCG
Organism: Pseudoalteromonas sp. N1230-9; assembly: GCF_032716425.1. Lineage (NCBI taxonomy): Bacteria > Pseudomonadati > Pseudomonadota > Gammaproteobacteria > Alteromonadales > Pseudoalteromonadaceae > Pseudoalteromonas > Pseudoalteromonas sp. N1230-9. The sequence continues at coordinate 317,323 of NZ_CP090419.1, read as the reverse complement.
TTAAGTTCATGTATTATCGGTATAAAGGAGAAAGTGATGACACAATTAATCGTTTTGTTGCTGATCATTAACCTAGGGATAGCTTATCAATGTTACCGTAATGCAACTTTTAAGGGGTACCCAGTTAAAGTATTCACAAGCTTAGGGCTAGTGCCCTACTTTAATCTGGTTGTATGGGTTTACTTACTCTTCTTACCTAACTTAAAACCTTTTACAATGGATGAAAAGCAGCCACTATAGGCTGCTTTTTGTTAGTAAGGTTTTTACCACTTTAAAACTCATACTGGGTTGCGCGATTAAGTAAGGCATCTGCTTTAATATCACCCACCACACATTTTTTAATGTCTGATTTTTTAAACACTTTAATTTGCTCGCCCTTATTTTCGCTAATACCACGAATAATAAAACTAACATGTTCATCATTCGGCAGCGTTCTTAATCCACTACCGTAATCACATAAAGTCAGTGACAAGCTTTTATCCACCCGCTGTGTAAGCTCTGCCAACTGCTGTTTTTGCTCTGTAATACGTGCTTGTTTTTTTTCCGCTAACTCTTTACGCATTGCTTGTTGCTGTAAAGACAACTTTTGCTGCTGTTTTTCCAGCTCCTTAATTGATGCTTGCAGCTCTTTTTTGCGCTGTTCAAGCTCTTGTTCTTTGGCATCTTTATCGTGGCGGCGATCAAACTCAAGGTCACGTTTTTCACGCTCAAGATCACGAATTTCTCGACTAACATCACGCTCTTGCTCTGCAACTTCGCGCACACGCTCTGCGCTTTCACGCATCACCTCCATCGCGTGTTGATAGGCTTCTTGCGTTTTAACAACAACGGCATCGCTAATAACTTGTACATGTTCACCTAATACTTCAATTTCGCTGATCTCTTCAAAGTCAATGTCAGGCAGCGGTGGAAGTGGTGCATCGGGCACGGATGCGAATACACTTGACCAGCGAGAATGGCTTCGCACGTCAAAGCTAAATACCACACCTTGGTGCTGTAAATAACTTGCTGAGACATTTCTGACTTTGTTATCTGTATCCTGCTTTAAAGCCGCTGTTAGGATTTTTTCCATGATCCCGACTTCACGCTGGATTCGAGCTAACTCTTCAGTACTTTGGGCAGACACAGGGTTGACTGCTGCTATACCACATAATAATAGCACTGCACTGGTTATCATGTTCTTTGACATTTTAATACTCCACATTGTTGGCAACGGTTGGCAATGGCCTGCCGTCCACTTGCTCTGCTAAATCATTCAACTGCATACGCAAATATGCTTGGTCTTGAGCACGCTGCGTTTTGATATACGCAAGCACGCTGGCAATATCTTCTTGGCGCTCTATTCGCCCTGTTTTGATTGCTTCTTTGGCTAGTTGATACATATGTTGCTGCTGTACTTGGTTTTGCGCCGTTAAAATATTTTGTAACTGATCAATTTGCTTTTGCTGCGACTCTAACAAATTCGTTTGCTTTGCCACTTGTTCAAGTAACTGCTGATTTCCTTGTTGCGGATTACTCATAAATAGCCAAGCACATAATGCAATTGAGGCAGCCATCGCCCACATCCCTGAACCAAAAAACAGATGCGATTTTTGTACTTTTGGCATGCTTGATTCTCTGTCCCAGTGAGGAACGGGTACTGTTTCATACTCTTGGCTTTGCTGTTGCCACTTACTTGCATTGTTCATCATTAATGCATACTCAGCATTGGCTTGTAACAATTCAATTTGTTCGTCTGTCAGGCTTTCACCTTCTAACCATGCGGTAAATAATGAATCTAAATTAGCCATCTACGGCCTCCAAATGCACTTTTAACTTGCCCAATGCACTGTATAGTCTTGATTTAGCGGTATTGGTCGAAATACCTAATTGCTCAGCTATCTCTTCGAATGTACAGTGCTGAAAAAATTTTAACTCCACAACCAAACGTTGCTCCCAGGGTAAATTGTTCATCATCTCTTTGAGTTCATGATGCTGCTGGTATTGCAATTGATTAGTCTCTAATTCGCTATGCTCACAACTTTCTTCTGGCACACCATCCAAGCTTTGATGCAGTTTACGACGGCGATAATATTCAACACTACGCCGGTGCACGATTTGATAAAGCCAAGTATTGAAACTCGATTCACCACGAAAGCTCGGTAAACTCTTGTACACAGAAATAAATACTTCTTGCATCAAGTCCATTGCATCATCAGGATGGCTTAACATCCGTAAGCAATAGTTATATACCTGTGTTTCGTGTTGTTTGACTAATTTCAACCACGCTCGTTTATTGCCCTGTTGCGCCTGGGCAATTAATGTTTCAAGTGATTGAAAAAACACACTAGCCTCGTCATCTGATCTGCCTTTAATGGTTTTGTTATTATGTTAGTCGAGGGAAGGAAAAAAATAGTTTGTTTAAATAATAAAAAACCCCAAATTTTTATTTGGGGTTCTTTATACCCAAACCACCTCAAGATGCGAGTTTCAGTTGGAATTAAAAGCGGTTTAGGCAAGGCATTGATTGCAAATAATAGTGGTTCTATTGTTAAAATCAATAACGCAGTATAAATCGCTTTTAAACCAACCCTTTGGGCGCTTCACAGGCACTTACTCTCATCGTTGTTACTTCTTAAAAGGGACTGCCATTCTTGCAAAGTAACGCCTTGATATTAAGCACCTGTGAAACGCTGAATTCTGCATCTTGAGGTGGTTTGGGTATATTATTGACCGTCTAAGCTACATTGCTTATTAAGAAATAACTCCAACTGTTGACTAAATAGTCTGAAGTCCCTAATACGCCCAGTGGTTTTTCGCCACACAATACCTATGTCACGATAGGCATCAGCTTGTGAAGGTGTTGCGACCATCTCTTTCTTATCTAAAATGCCCGCATTGATCGCCATTTGTGGTAAGAAGGTAACACCAAGTTGATGCTCTACCATACTAAGTAAAGTGTGTAAGCTTGCTGCCTCAAACGGGTTAATGCAGCTTGAGCGATTTAAATGGCAAGCACTTAATGCATGGCCTGTCATACAATGCTCACGTTCTAATAAAAAGACACTGGCATCGGGTAGTAAATTAAAATCTTCTACACCATTAGCTGGCGTGTAATCTTTATGGTGCACTAAGCTGAAGTGATCTTTGGCAAGCACTTGGGTGTGAAATTTTTCAGTATCGTACGGCAATGCGAGCAGTGCCATATCAATTTGCCCATGCTCTAACTTATCAAGTAATTTATCGCTGGTGTCCTCAACCAAAATTAACTCTAACTCGGTAAAGGTTTGCTTGCAGAAATGATACAAAGGCGCTGCAATAAAACTGGCAATGGTAGGAATAACCCCTAATGTCAACGTGCCACTTAAGGGGGTGAGGAAGCTTTTCGTTAGCTCTTTTAAACTTAAAGTATCATCAATGATTTTACGTGCTTTCTCGACGACCTCTTCACCGATTGCCGTGAACATTAAGCTGCGATTTTCTCGCTCAATCAACTGACAACCCAGAGTTTCCTCTAGATTTTGAATAGCACTACTTAATGTAGATTGGCCAATAAAACACGCGCTCGCAGCACGACCAAAATGCTGATATTGATGGACTGCTAGTAAATACTGTAGTTGTTTAATACTTGGTAAGTTATTCATACTCTTTTTTACTACCTGCAAATAAAAAGACCCCAATACCTAGGGCATTGAGATCTTTTCAAGCTAAAAGTCTGTTAGTACTTTTTTATACCCCAAAGGCAGTTCTCAGTACGTAGAAAATAACAATAGCAAGGGCTGCGCCAACTGGCAATGTAATTACCCAAGAAACTACAATGTTTCTTACAACACCCATGTTAAGTGCCGCAATACCACGTGCCATACCAACACCTAATACCGCACCAACCAGTGTTTGTGTCGTCGAGATAGGTAAACCCGTACCTGAAGCGATAACAACTGTAGAAGCAGCAGCTAGTTCAGCAGCAAAACCACGGCTTGGTGTTAAGTGAGTGATACCTTCACCAATTGTTTTAATTACTTTCTTACCCAAAATAGCAAGACCAGCAACGATACCTAAACCGCCTAACGGTAAAATCCACCATGCGATAGCCGCTTTCTTCGCGATTTCACCGTTGTGCTCCACAATATTAACAACAGCAGCAAGTGGACCAATCGCGTTAGCAACGTCGTTTGAACCATGTGCGAATGCCATACAACATGCTGTTAGTACCATCAGTACTGCGAACACTTTCTCAACGTTGTTGAACTGCATTTTCTTGTCAGCTTTAGGGTCGATTTTAAGACGCGAAATCGCAAACTTACCGATAATACCAACCACGACCGCAATGGCGATTGAAAGCGCATAGCCTTCAACGGCACCTAAGTTAATACCAATATGCTTCAAGCCTTTCTTGATTGTAACAAGTGACATAATGAAGCCCGCAAGACCCATGTATACAGGCACATAACGCTTGGCATTTTTAAGTGGTGCATCGGTATCAAAGATGAGCTTTTGCGCACTCATGAAAATGAGGTAAGCAATAAAGCCTGAAATTGCAGGCGTGACAATCCAACTACCTACAATGCCCATTACCTTATTCCACTGAATTGCTTCGCTACCTACCGCAACAAGCGCAAAGCCTATAATAGCACCGATAATTGAGTGAGTAGTCGATACTGGCCAGCCAAGGAAAGAGGCAATCAATAACCAGCTACCAGCAGCAAATAATGCGGCGATCATACCAAGAATCATAAGCTCAGGTATGTCTGCAAATGGCGCCGCGTCGATAATACCTTTACGAATGGTAGAGGTTACCTCACCACCGGCAAGATAAGCACCTGCGAATTCAAACACCATGGCAATGATGATTGCTTGTTTAATAGTAAGTGCTTTTGAACCTACTGATGTACCCATCGCATTAGCTACATCATTCGCGCCAATACCATAAGCCATGAAGAAACCGACTGCTGCGGCAATTAAAACTAAAAACGTGCCGTAATTTGCAATGATATCCATTGTGTGAAACCTTTAATTTTTCGTATTTGAACTGATTTTAAATTATCGAGCTAACATCAGCTCAAGACGAGAACCTACGCGCTCAGCAATATCAGCTAAGTCGCCAACCCATTCAATGATCTTGTATAAGAACATTGCATCAATAGGGTTAAGTTCATTTTCGACGGCGCGCAATTGACGGCGTATTTTAATTTGCATGTCATCCGTGTCTTGTTCAATTGCGTCCAACTCAACGAGCATTTTTTCAACTAAAGTAACTTCACGACCTTTAAAGCCCGTTTCTAATAGCTCATCTAGCTCATTAATTGCTTTTGATGCCTGTTTAGTTGCATCAACACAGCGAACAACATAAGCAAGGAAATCTTCTTGAATTTCAGCAGGAATAGTCATTTCTCGACCAACGACACGCCCTGCAATATCTTTCGCTTTATTCGCTATTTTGTCTTGTTGAGTAACAAGTTCAAGTAAATCGGTACGCTCGACTGGCATAAATAAGCCACGCGGTAGTTGAAGGCGAATATCACGTTTCATGTCATCCGCTTCACGCTCTAAATTACGAATGTTTAGACGGATTTCTTCCGCTTCTTTCCACTCTTCTTTAAAAACGTGATTAAAGAAAGGGATCAAGGCCTTACTTGCTTGATGTACTTTCTTAATGTGATCTTCCATAGGCTTAATAGGAGATTTAGCAAATACCCCTAAAAATGCATTTGTAGGCATAACTGACCCTTTAATAAATTAGTATGCTTTGGCAGGTTCGAATTTTACAGCATTGTGTTCGATTGTGAACGCTTTTTCTGCCTTACATAACCAATAATAGACAAAGCGGCCACTGGGCCGCTCGGTTAAATATTGAAAAGTAGCGGATAATTTACAGCGACTTTTCTATATCCTCTTGAGATGTATGACGAATATCTTTGCCGTTAACAAAATAGATAATGTATTCAGCAATGTTTTGACAACGGTCACCAATACGCTCTAAAGAACGTACAGACCATACTAAATCCATAATTTTTGGGATTGAGCGTGGGTCTTCCATCATATATGTCATAATTTGACGTGTAATAGCTTCATATTCACGGTCAACTTTGGCGTCTTCTTTGTGTACTTCAAACGCACATTGCACATCCATACGAGCAAATGCATCAAGTACATCGTGAAGCATTTTTGATACTAGACGACCCATATTTTCAATATTTACTAATAAGTCTTGCTGGTCTTTAGTGAATGAATCTAAAGCAACTTTTGCAATCCGTTCTGCTTCATCACCAATGCGCTCTAAATCAGCAATGGTTTTGGCTATGGCAATGACTAAACGTAAATCACTGGCAGCTGGCTGACGACGAGCAATAATACGCGTGCACTCTTCATCAATGTTCACTTCCATCGCATTAACTTTATAGTCATTTTCACGCACTTTTTGCGCAAGTTCTGCATCACCATTGCTTACTGCATCTAATGCGCTATTTAGTTGCTGCTCAACTAGACCACCCATGTTTAAAACATGGTTGCGCACATTCTCAAGCTCTTGATTAAAGCGACCTGAAATGTGTTTATTAATGTTATGTTCCATTGTCTACCTCTATAAATTCGTTGACGTTCACTAAGCTAGGCAGTTGCTAGCCGTAACGGCCAGTGATGTAGTCTTCAGTTTTCTTCTTAGTTGGCGTCGTGAATAACGTGTTGGTATCTGAATACTCAATCAGCTCACCCATGTACATAAACGCTGTCTGATCAGATACACGTGCAGCTTGTTGCATGTTATGAGTAACAATAACAACGGTAAACTTGCTCTTTAAATCATTAATTAGCTCTTCGATCACTAACGTCGAAATTGGATCAAGTGCTGACGTTGGCTCATCCAGAAGAAGTACTTCAGGTTCAATAGCGATTGAGCGAGCAATAACTAGACGTTGTTGCTGACCACCAGACAAACCAAATGCACTATCGTGTAAGCGGTCTTTCACTTCGTCCCACAACGCTGCACCGCGCAAAGACTGTTCAACCACTTCGTCTAATTTACGCTTTTCTTTGATACCTTGTAAGCGTAGGCCATAAACAACATTTTCGTAGATTGATTTTGGAAATGGATTCGGACGTTGGAAAACCATCCCGACATTTCTACGAAGCGCTGCAACATCGACGTTTTTGTCATAGATATTATGGCCTTGAAGCAAAATCTCGCCTTCGATACGACAGCTATCAACCAAATCATTCATTCGATTGATACAACGTAAAAGTGTTGATTTACCACAACCTGATGGCCCGATAAACGCGGTTACCTGACCTTTCGGAATGTTCATATTTACGCCACTTAGCGCTTGCTTATCACCGTAGTATAGATCTAAGTTTTTAATCTCTAATGCTTTTTGTTCAGCCGTTAGATTATCTAAATCTAGTTTTGCCGCGCTTTTTGCTTGGTTTACCTGTGGTGCAACTGTAATCATCTCTGTCTACCTATAAAAATTCTGTATTAATGCTCAAGAGCTCTAAACTTTTCGCGTAAATGGTTACGAATACCAATCGCAGTGATATTCAGGGCGATAATTACTGATACCAGTAAGAATGCCGTCGCATATACCAGCGGACGTGCCGCTTCTACGTTAGGGCTTTGGAAACCAACATCATAAATGTGGAAACCTAAGTGCATAAATTTTCTATCTAAATGTACATATGGGAAGTTACCGTCAAGTGGTAATGTTGGTGCCATCTTCACAACACCTACCAGCATGAGTGGTGCTACTTCGCCGGCCGCACGTGCAACCGCTAGGATTAAACCTGTCATAATCGCAGGGCTTGCCATTGGAATGATGATACGCCAAAGTGTCTCTGCTTTAGTTGCGCCAAGAGCCAATGAGCCATGTCGTACTGTACTAGGAATACGTGATAAACCTTCTTCTGTTGAGACAATAACAACAGGTAACGTTAAAATCGCTAAGGTTAATGCAGACCAAATCACACCCGGTGTACCAAATACAGGGCTTGGCGATGATTCTGGGTAAAATAGTTGGTCAATACTGCCACCTAACATGTATACGAAGAAGCCTAGACCAAATACACCGTAAACAATTGATGGTACACCCGCAAGGTTGATTACCGCGATACGGATCATCTTAGTTACTGCATTTTTCGCAGCGTATTCGTGTAAATAAATTGCTGCAACAACGCCAAATGGCGTCACAATAACAGCCATTAATAGTACCATAAAAACAGTACCGAAAATGGCAGGGAATACACCCCCTTCCGTGTTCGCTTCACGTGGGTCATCTGATACAAACTTACCCAGTTGCGCAAAGTAATGACCAAGCTTAGCAAAGAAACCCATGTCATTCGGGAACCATACATCAAGCACCTGATAAAGAGGTAAAGTCACCACTTCACCACGCATGTCTTTAACTGTAACCTGATCACGTTTTGCTTCTTTACGTAGTGCAAATAATTGCTTTTCAAGTTCTGAATACTCAGCACGAAGTTCAGCACGTGCTTGTGCAAGCTCAGCGACACGCTCATCGGTAAGTTCATTATCAAGCTGGTATGCTTTTTCTTTTAAACGTAAACGCTCAAGTTCATAGTTAATGTGACCAATGTCGCCATTTTGTAGATCCAGTGCTTGGTCATTTAACTCAACTGCACGCTCCACAAGCTCATAAAGTACTTCAACTTTATTTTCAGTAATCACTTCACCATCTTTAAAAACCTGCTCGACATAACCGTAAAAATTACCATTTTTACTGCGTTCAAATACCGCTAATGCAGCAGGTGCAGTACGCGATTGAATATCCGTTTCCAATACCCAACGGAAATCCAGATCAACGTACTCACGGTTACCGGTTTTAATTAATAATCGCTCTAACTCGTCTTTTTCGTAATGAGATAAATCAACGCCCGTCGCTTCAATACGAGATTTTGGAACAAGTTCACGGTCATAAATTTCACCAATTACCGTTTGCTTGGCTACAGAACCCTGTAACTCAAGCTGCACAACTTCTGATGGCCAGAAAAAGCTTAAACCTTTCCAAGCAATCATGGCTAATAAGCCAAGAACCGAGATTAAACTGATGCTAACCGCACCGCCGGTCATCCAAATCCAAGGAGAACCAGACTTAAACCACTGCTTTACCATGTCGTGTCTCTCCACCTACATTGAACTATATTTATCACGCAGTTGCTGACGTACAAACTCAGCCACTGTGTTGAAAATAAATGTGAATATAAATAATACAAACGCTGCTAAGAATAGGATTCGATAGTGTGAACTACCTACCTCAGATTCTGGCATTTCTACTGCTATGTTCGCTGCAAGGGTTCTCATCCCTTGGAAAATACTCCAATCCATAATTGGTGTATTACCTGTAGCCATCAGTACAATCATGGTCTCGCCTACCGCACGACCAAGTCCCATCATCACCGCCGAGAAAATACCAGGGCTTGCTGTCAATAACACAACACGAACAAGGGTTTGCCATTGCGTAGCCCCAAGCGCTAAAGAGCCATTTGATAAGTGCTTAGGCACACTGAATACGGCATCTTCAGCAATAGAGAAAATAGTCGGAATGACAGCAAAGCCCATTGCGATCCCCACAACAAGTGAATTTCGTTGGTCGAATGTCATGCCTAATTCGTTAGTCAGAAATTGACGCACATTACCATCAAACATCCAAAGTTCAATTGTGCCGCTCATAGCAAATGATAACCAGCCAATGAATAACACGACTGGAATCAATAGAATAGAGTGTGAACCTTCTGGAATGCGATGACGAATTGAGTTCGGTAACTTATTCCAACCAAAAGCAGTTAATAAAATCCCTAATGGTAAAAGAATTAATAAACCGATAATCGCTGGTAAGTGCTCTTCAATTAATGGTGCCAACCAAAGACCAGCTAAGAAACCAAGAATTACCGTTGGTAGTGCTTCCATGATTTCAACTGTTGGCTTAACCACTTTACGTAGTTCGCTCGACATAAAGTAGGCTGTATAAATTGCCGCAGAAAGTGCAATTGGCACGGCAAATAGCATGGCATATAACGCTGCCTTAATCGTACCAAATGAAATGGGTACCAATGAGAACTTAGACTCAAAGTCATCACTTGCAGAGGTTGACTGCCAAATATAACCTGGCTCTGGGTAGCCTTCGTACCATACTTCTTGCCATAGTGCAGACCAAGTCACCTCAGGGTGTTCATTGTGGACTTCTACAACTTTTAATGCATCATCCGCTAAAATAAGCGCAGCATTTGAGCGTGGTGCAATTGCAAAGTTTTGAATTGGGCCGTCACTTACTTTACCTTGCCACAGTTTTGCATCACTTGTGGTGTAATAAATACCTAACTCACCGTTAGCACCTGCGGTGAAGAAAGTACGACGATAAAATTCAGTAAAAATATTTAACTTAGACTGTTTACTGGTTTCAAAAGCACGAATCTTTTTAAATTCACGGCCATCTTCTGTATTTACTTCAAACCACTGTGAGACTTCGCCATTATCATTAGCAAGCATTAACGAGTTAGCACCAGCTAATAGCTGAGTTGAAACAAGATTTGCGTTCTCTTCATTTGCAGCAAGCAATTGGATTTGCTCAACCTCTGAAGGGTAACGCGTATCATAAACATAAATTTGATTTGCAGAGCGCACGAATGTACGCGTTGTATCAGGTGAGATTAATAGCTCATCAACACGTCCTTCAATATCAAGCTCAGTGCGTTCAACAACCCACTCAACTTCGCCTGTGAACATATTTTCTTCACCCACAAAGCTGCTAAATAAAACGCGCTTGTCTGCTGTTAAAGCAACAACCGCGGTTTTATCTTCATAGTGGCTAAATGCAAATTTAGTAATCGCCGCACCCTGATCATCAACCTCAAGGGCAATGTCACCTAAAGGATAATCTAAACGCGGTGTTAACTGGCGCTGATTATTCGGAAACGTGACTAAAAACTTTGGCGCTACGACAACCACAGAGCCATTTTCAAGACCATAAGCGTATTGACCTTGAAACGGTGCTGAGCTTGCAAAACTGCTCACATCGCTTGGTAATTCTGTATTAAGAGTGGTGATCTTCTTACCAAAGTGGTCTTTTTCAATATTGTAAAAGTCCACATTACCTGTTTCACCTAGTAAGAAAGCAACTTCGGTTTGCTCCTCCATGCCCAACCCTACAACTTGAGATGCATTCGTTAGCTTCACACTGTTACGTGTTTCCACTTTTGCTGACTCAAAAATAGGCTGAACAACATAAAGAAGGTAAAAGAAAATAAGTAACAGTGCTATCAGCACCATTACACCACCTGCGGAAATACCCCATTTGGCAAACCTGTCTTTAAATAGACGGCTTCTATCCGTATGAAAGGTCGGTTTACTCGGATTGGAAGTCATCAAAACACCCTTAAATCTTAACGTTGGGCGGATTATATTTCACCAAGATGACAGTATTGTTACAAACGTCATAATTGAGTGTAATAAACGACTTTATTTGGGGAGTTAACATCTTTTTAAAGTATGGCTTAAACCGTGCCATAAGAAAGTTCAATGTCTTTGACTAAGATTTTGTTATAACTAATCTTTTATAACTATATGAAAAAAATTGGACAAATACTCAAACAGCATCAATACTCAATATGACTTATTTTTCAATAATAAGAATCATTTTAACCAAAGCCTCCCTCCTTTTTCATTTTTTTCAGAGGCATTTTATAGAGATTTAAGCATGAAGCAGTTAGTAATCACCATACTTGGTCCCGATAAACCGGGGCTCGTTGAAGATATTTCGGCCACAATTTTAAGCCATCACGGCAATTGGCTATCGAGTAATTTAAGTCATTTAGCAGGTCACTTTGCAGGCATTATCGAAGCTGCTGTACCAGAGGAGCATCTACAAGAGCTACAAGATGCTTTGCACGGTTTACCTCATTTAGAAGTACGAATCGAGCGTGGTTCAGATATCCTTCCAGAGGTGTCGACGGAGCAAATTAATTTTGTAATAACAGGCAACGATAGACCTGGAATCGTACAAGAGCTCGCCAGTGTAATACGCCATAAAGGCGCAAACATTACACACCTGAACTCAAAACAGCAGAGCGCACCTAACTGGGGAGTCCCTATTTTTAGTGCTGTTGCAACGGTCGCCTTGCCTGTAGGCATGAACAAAGATGAAGTAATAACAGCGCTTGAGTCAATTACCACTGACTTGATTGTTGATATTGAGGATGCTTAAACCAAGTACCACTTCTACAACTTAAGCTAGATTAAGCGTGTCACAAAACTGACACGCTTGTCATACTTGTGTCATCTGTATCCTCTATCTTTTATTTAATAATAAATATTTGAGAAATCAGATGAATGCCACCCCTTCCTCATCACCAGCAATGAGTTATTTCGCCAAAGAACTGAGCTGGCTATCTTTTAATGAGCGCGTGCTACAAGAAGCAAAAGATAAATCCAACCCAATTATTGAACGCATGCGCTTTTTAGGCATTTATTCAAATAACATGGATGAGTTTTTCAGAGTACGTGTTGCGGATGTGAAACGGCGAATTTTACTTAATAAAATTCCTGATGCGAACTTTGAAGAAGATGAGATTTTACTTCATCAGATCCAAAGCAAAGTGCTACAGCTTGGCAAAAAATTTAATCAGATTCATAAAGATATTTTAAATGATTTAAATGAGCACAATATTCACGTAGAACTCCCTGAAAAACTATCTGAATTTCACGTAACCTGGCTTAAAAAGTTTTTTCACGACAATGTGCTGCAATATATATTGCCGATTTTACTCTCTGAAAAGAAAGACTACTCAGATCAAATAAACGACACCATGACCTATTTGTTTGTCGAAATGACGAATCAAAAAAGTCATTACGCGATGCTAGAAGTTCCCACAGATCGCGTGTCTCGCTTTGTTATTTTGCCACCCGAAAAAACACGCCGTCACAAAACCATTGTGATGCTAGATGACATCATCGCTTATTTTATTCGCGATGTGTTTAGCAGCTTTTTTAGTTTTGATGATATTCAATGCTACGCCATAAAACTCACCCGCGATGCTGAATACAACTTAGATGATGAGCTTGAAGAAGGTTTACTCGACAAAATGTCGAAAGGCCTGAAACAACGAATTTCTGCCGAGCCTGTGCGCCTTGTTTATGACGAAAGTATGCCTGATGACATGCTTAAAGTGATGAAAAAGCGCCTTAATATAAGTCAACATGATGCATTGATCCCAGGGGGTCGATATCGTAACTTCCGTGATTTTATTGCCTTTCCTAATGTGGGCCGTCAGTATTTAGAAAACAAGCCCCTGCCCGCATTACAAAGCACTGCTTTTACTAATCACTCGAGTGTGTTTGATGCCATCTCAGAACAAGATATTTTACTTTATTACCCCTATCACACCTTTAATCATTTACTTGAGTTTGTGCGCCAAGCAGCTTTTGACCCTGATGTCACACAGATTAAGGTCAACATTTATCGTGTAGCCAGCCAGTCTCGCCTTGTTTCTACGCTAATAAATGCAGCAAAAAACGGTAAACACGTCACGGTAATGGTAGAGCTTAAAGCGCGCTTTGATGAACAAAATAATATCGAATGGGCGAAAACGCTCAGTAATGCAAGTATTAAAGTTATCTTTGGTATCCCTGCTTTAAAAGTACACAGTAAATTATGCGTCATTCATCGCAAAGAAAAGCATAACATCGTTAAATACGCGCACATTGGTACGGGTAACTTTCATGAAAAAACCGCAAAAATTTATACCGACTTTAGTTTGTTTACTAAGCATGAGGGCATAACGGAAGAATCTGACAGCGTATTTAGGTTTATTGAAAGTAGTTACAAACCATTCCAATTCGATCACTTGATGATTTCACCTGTCAATGCCAGAGAAACAATCACCTCATTGATCAATAAAGAAATAACTCATGCTGAGCAGGGTAAAACGGGTCGAATTACAGTAAAAATCAATAACCTTGTCGATAAAGAACTCGTTGATCATCTTTATTTCGCCGCAAGGCGTGGGGTAAAGATACGCATTATTGTACGTGGCATGTGCTCTTTAGTTCCGTCATCACTTAGTGGCAATGATAATATTCGTATTATCAGTATTGTAGACCGCTTCTTAGAGCACCCCCGGGTAATGGTGTTTCACAATAATGGCAAGGAGAAAGTCTATATTTCCTCAGCCGATTGGATGACCCGAAACCTCGACCACCGTGTTGAAGTGGCCACACCAATATATGATGCAAAATTAAAGCAGCTCATTATTGATATTCTTGAGCTACAGTTTAAAGATAGAACTAAAGCGCGCATAATCGATAGCGAACAAAAAAACAGCTATGTGCGCCGTGGCAATCGTAAGAAAATACGTTCGCAAATAGCTATTTATGACCACCTCAAAAAATGGGAAAGTAACTATAATAATGAATGATTATTCCTCTATTGCTGCCGTTGACTTAGGCTCAAACAGTTTTCATTTAGTGGTGGCAAGAGAGGTTGATGGCTCTTTGCAAATCTTACATAAAGAAAAACAACGTGTTTATTTAGCTGATGGTTTAGATGATAAAAATCACTTAAGCCAAGCAGCTATTGAACGTGCACTAGCCATTCTTAAACAATTCGCCACTACCTTACAGGACTTCCCCCTTGAGAATGTCAAAGTAGCCGCCACTTACACATTACGCCGTGCTAAAAATATTCATTCGTTCCTAACCCAAGCTAGCAAAGTGTTTCCTTATTCAATCGAAGTAATATCAGGGCAAGAAGAAGCGCGTTTAATTTATCAAGGTGTTGCTCATTACATCCATCACGATGATAACCGCTTAGTCATTGATATCGGTGGCGGCAGTACCGAACTCATCATTGGCAAACACTTTAAGCACACATTACTGGCGAGTCGAAATATGGGCTGTGTCAGCTATACCAAGCAGTTTTTTGCAGATGGGCAAATTACCGCTAAGCGCTTTGCCAAAGCTGAGGTTCGTGCTGAACAAGAACTCGAAGTGATATTTGCAAACTACTTATCGGCAGGCTGGCAATCCGTGGTGGGTACATCGGGCACGATTAAATCTATCCTTGCCATGATTAATGCTAACGATACCGAGCAAGAGCTAATTACATTAGAACGATTATTAGAACTAAAAACTCAGTTCATTGCTGCTAAACAAATACCCGCACTACACATTGAAGGTCTCACAGCTGAGCGACAAGTCAGTATTTGTGGTGGTTTAGCTATTTTAATTGCCATATTCAGGCTATTTAAGATAAAAACGATGCAATACAGCGACTTTTCACTTCGTGAAGGCTTGCTTCATGAAATGCAGCAAAAGCTCGCCCATAGAGATATTCGCACGAATACCATAGCGAACCTATCTGAGCGCAATGTCATAGATAAAGAGCATGCTAATCGCGTCTCAACAACTGCAAAGTGGCTATTCGAACAAGTAAGAGAAACATGGCACCTGACTGACTCTGATCACATAAATCTACTGGATTGGGCTGCGCAATTACATGAAATTGGCTTAGGGGTTAATTCGTCGGGATTACATAAACACAGTGCATATATCGTAGCGAATAGCCAATTACCTGGCTTTACGCAGCAACAACAAATTCTACTAAGTTGTATGATCCGCTTTTACCGTAAAAAAATTCGTTTGGAGGAGTTTCCTACACTGCATACCATGCAGCATTATGAAATATTACGGCTCATTGTGATTTTGCGCTTAGCAGTACTACTGAATCAAAAACGCACAACCGATCAAGGTTTTAAACTTGAAATCACAGCCAAGCAAAATAGTATGTTCTTAAAATTTAATACTAACTGGCTTAAAGAACATACCTTGCTTTTGGCTGACTTACAGCAGGAGCAAAAATACCTCAAAAAGGTCGGCTTTTTACTCGATTTTCATTAAGCAGATTAATAGGTTAATAGGTTACATATCCATATGGCGGTTAGAGCTTTGCATCATTTGCTTTAAACCTTGTTGCTCTAACTCAAGTAGACGTTCAAGTTTCTCAATCGTTTCAGGGGTCTCGGCACGAGATACTAAATATTCATATAGATCAATAACCTTCTGGTGTTGTGAGGTTAAATAGACTTGAATAGCTTTCTCATCTATTTGCTGATCAGTACTGATGTCTTTAAAAGTAATAAGCTCAGGATTTTCAGCAAAATACTCATAGCAATACGTATCTAGGGTATTAATTTCAGTAATCGCTTTAAAGCCAACCAAGTCTTCAGCAAGCTTTTTCTCATATTGTAGATAATAATCCACCAGCATTTGATTATGCTCGTCTAATAAATCTTTAACACTATGAAAATTCGCTGCCATCTGGGTGTGAAACATCACAGTCCAATCATAAACTTGTTGTATTGTTTTAACTTGCATGTGCATTCCTTACTAAAATCAATTTAATAAGACTCTGCATAAATCACACCAGAAAAAAACTTAATTAATATCAAAACCTTAAATATAAAGGTATGTAACTTATAGTAAGAAGAACGTACAAGTTACACACCCACTGTAAAATTTATAGGTGTCGTTTACGCCATATAAAATAAAGCGCAGGCAAGACTAAAAGTGTTAACACAACAGCACTTAGCATACCACCGACCATAGGCGCGGCTATTCGGCTCATCACCTCACTGCCCGTTCCTGTACCATAAAGCACTGGCAGTAAACCAATGATAATGGTTGCCACTGTCATCATCACAGGCCTAACCCGAAGGCCAGCACCATTAATAATTGCTTGGCGCAGCTCTGTAACCGTAAATTGTGCTGATTGCGCTTTGGCATCTTGATAAGCTTGGTTGAGATAAACCAGCATGATTACGCCAATTTCAACGGCAACCCCCGCAAGCGCAATAAAGCCGACTCCAACGGCAACAGAGAAGTTAAAACCTTCAAGGTACATCAGCCAAATACCGCCTATCATCGCAAGCGGTAAGGTCAGCATGATCATTGCCACCTCAATAAAGCTTCTAAAATTGAGGTATAACAGCACCACAATGATTGCCAAGGTTAATGGCAATACATAACTGAGTTTAGCTTTTGCGCGCTCCATATATTCGTATTGCCCCGCCCAAGTAATTGAGTAACCAGCAGGTAGCTCGAGTTGCTCATGCAGCGCTTGTTGCGCACGCTCAACGTAACTGCCGATATCACTGCCTTCAATATCAATTAAGCTCCAGCCATTGATACGCGCATTTTCACTTTTAATACCCGGCGGGCCATCTTCGATAAAGACATGGGCTACGTCGGCCAATGCGATACGCTGGCCGTTTGGCGTCACTATCGGTAACAACTTAAGCTCTTCAGGCGAGTCGCGATAATCTTGCGGATAACGCAAGTTAACTGGATAACGCTCTTGCCCTTCAACGGTTTCAGTCACATTCATGCCACCGATAGCAGTGGCAACAACCTGTTGTACATCAGCAATGTTCAAACCGTACCGCGCTGCTTTTTCACGGTTGATATCGACTTTGATGTAGCGACCACCAGCAACGCGCTCTGAATAAACCGAAGCCGTACCCGGTAAATCTTTTAAGATGACTTCAATTTGCTCACCAATTTTTTGAATTTCACTCAGTTTTGGCCCTGCAACTTTGATCCCCACAGGCGTTTTAATCCCAGTGGCAAGCATGTCAATTCGCGTTTTGATTGGCATAACCCACGCATTAGTGAGCCCTGGGAACTTAACCAGATTATCGAGCTCTTTTTTCAGTTTCTCGGTTGTCATACCTTCGCGCCACTGTGATTTTGGCTTTAACTGAATAAAGGTTTCGATCATGGTGAGCGGTGCGGGATCTGTCGCAGTATCGGCACGACCTACTTTACCAAATACTGATTCAACCTCTGGCACACTGGCAATTAACTTATCGGTCTGCTGTAAGATTTCACGGGCCTTACCAATGGAAATACCTGGGTAAGTCGTTGGCATATACATTAAGTCGCCCTCATCAAGGGGAGGAATAAACTCGCTACCAATTTTATTAACTGGATAAAAGCCGATAGCAGCCAACACTAAGGCCAGTACCAGCGTTGTTTTCGGCGCTTTTAACACCGCATTTAACAAGGGTTTATAGGCTGCCACCAATAAGCGGTTTACAGGGTTTTTCTGCTCCGAAATAACCTTACCGCGAATAAAGTAGCCCATTAATACCGGCACCAATGTAATCGCTAGACCTGCCGATGCCGCCATGGCATAAGTTTTTGTGTAAGCCAGTGGCGAGAACATGCGCCCTTCCTGTGCTTCAAGAATAAACACCGGCATAAAGCTGACTGTGATAATTAATAAACTAAAGAATAATGCGGGCCCGACTTCTGCGGCTGAGTCCATCACCACTTGCCAACGGTTTTCGTCGGTCAGTGGGGTTTTCTCCATATGCTTATGCATATTTTCTATCATTACGATAGCACCATCTGTCATGGCACCAATGGCAATCGCTATCCCGCCAAGCGACATGATGTTGGCGTTTATACCTTGCCAATACATCACCACAAAAGCCGTTAAAATACCCATTGGCAGCGTGATAATGGCTACGATCGATGAGCGTATATGGAATAAAAACACCACACACACTAAGGCCACGACGATTAATTCTTCAATTAACTTTGAGCTTAAGTTATCAAGTGCTTGGGTAATTAGGTTTGAACGGTCGTACACAGGGATGATTTCAACGCCCTCTGGCAGGCCTTTTTTAAGCGACTCTAGCTTTTCTTTTACTAGTTTAATGGTTGCTTCGGCGTTTTCACCAAAGCGCATCACCACCACACCACCAGTTACTTCACCTTCACCGTTAAGCTCGGCAATACCACGGCGCATTTGCGGCCCAAGTTTTATATCAGCCACATCGCGTAATTGCAGTGGCGTACCATTGGCATTAGTACCCAGCGGAATGGCTTCTAAATCAGCCACACTTTTAATATAGCCTGTGCTCGATACCATGTATTCGGCTTCAGCCATTTCGACCACCGAGGCACCACGCTCTTGGTTACCTTGCTTAATTGCTGTTTGAATTAAACTCAGCGGAATACCATAAGCACGCAATTTATCGGGGTCGACATTCACCTGATACTGCTTAACCATGCCGCCAACAGACGCCACTTCTGATACACCAGGTACAGTTTGCAGTTCAAACTTTAAAAACCAATCTTGCAGGCTTCGTAGCTGGCTAATATCGTGCTTACCGGTTTTATCCACCAGCGCATACAAGTAAATCCAACCCACCCCTGTTGCATCAGGGCCAAGCTCAGGCCTCGCTGAATCAGGTAAGCGAGCACTTACTTGACTCAAATACTCTTGCACTCGACTACGGGCCCAATAAAGGTCAGTGTCTTCGTTAAAAATAACGTATACATAAGAGTCACCAAAAAACGAAAAGCCCCTTACCGTTTCAGCCCCAGGCACCGACAACATCGCTGTGGTGATAGGAAACGTTACTTGGTCTTGCACCACTTGTGGCGCTTGCCCTGGGTAAGAGGTTTTTACAATAACCTGTACATCAGATAAGTCAGGCAAGGCATCAACTGGGGTATTCTTTAAAGAAAAAATCCCAAAGCCCGCCAACATTAAAGACAGCAGTAATACAAAGAAACGATTACCGACTGACCAACGGATCACGGCTGCTATCATTGCATTTCTCCTTGCATAGGGTGGCTTAGGGTCATGATGTCAAAAATCACAAACTCACCGTCCACCAATTTAAAGGTAAAATGCACTTCATCATCACTTTGTAAACTAGACATATCGATACGCGGAGAAAAATGAAACTCCATGGTTGCAGCCTCGCGGCCCCACTTAGGGATAGCCTCACGACTGATCACGGCTGTGCGGGCTTCGCGGTCAATACTGTTGATCACGCCATTCACCATTGCGCTGTCACTATCCGGTTCTTGCATACGCATAAAGTCAGAACTCTTACTTGATTCTGAGTCTATTAAGAACTGCGCTGAAACCACGACGTTATCGTCTTTCAATAAGCCTGATAAAATTTCGACATCATGATTGTCACTACGACCTAACGTCACGGCAACTGATTTAAAGCGCCCTTCGCCTAAATCAATCACGACACGGTCTTGGCTACCGGTGCGGATCACAGCTTCTTTGGCTATCACTAATTGTGGTTCAGTTGGCTTAGTCGTAATGCTGACTTCAGCGAACATATTCGGTTTTAATAAGCCATCTTGGTTGGCAAAGCGCAAACGCACGCGCAGGGTACGGTTTTTCTCATCAAGAGTTGGGTAAATGTAATCGACCTTACCCTGCCAGCGTTGTCCTGGTAAGTAGTCGAGTGTCATAGTCACTGGCAAGCCTTTATGAATAAGCCCTGCTTGACGCTCAAAAACTTCAGCTTCAACCCACACTTCTTCTAGATGTGCAATACTCATCATGGTTGTGCCTGGTTTCACGTAAAAGCCTTCGCGGATATTTAGCTCATCCAATACGCCACTTTGCTTGGCATAAAAGGTAATGTTTTGCCTAACCTTTTGGCTTTGCTCTAATCGCGCAATAAAATCATCAGAAACATTCAGTGAGGCTAAACGTGCTTTTGCCGCACGAATCAGCACCGCGTTGTTACGTTTAAGGGCAAGCAATAGCTCTTCTTGTGCGTTTACTAATTGTGGAGAATATAATGTATAAAGAGGCTCGCCTTGCTTAACTTGGTCACCTGCGGCTTTGACATATAAGGTTTCTATCCAACCTTCAACACGAGGGTGAATATGCACGAGTTGGTCTTGGTCGTATTGCACATAACCAACCGTATCAACGGTAGTCTGTAATGATTTAAAACGCACAGGCGCTGTCCTTACCCCTAAGTTATTAACGACCGCGGGGGAAATTCTAACGGTACCTGGGCTGTCTTCAGCGCTACTTTGCTCCTCATAAACGGGGACCAATTCCATACCCATCGGTGATAAACCTGGTTCATCACGGCGGTAATTGCTGTCCATGGGCGCCACCCAATACAATGGTTTTTTCTCAGCGCTTGGCATTTGTGCATGATCTGGCGCAGCAAACTTATTTACAGCCGTTGCCAATGCTGCACCTACCGCCAAAGCGACAACTAATTTCACTGTGTTATTCATTGCTAGCTCCTTGGCTTTGTGCTGCATTTATGCGGTTATCTTTTGCTGCTGCGTAATAATTGAGGCGAGCGAGGGTTATTTGTTTATCGATTTCGATGTTTAACGCATCAATTTTTGCGTTTAGTTCGCTAATGCGAGCACGCATCACTTCTGAAAAGTCGCCATCATCGTTGGTGTATGCATTTAGAGTCGCCTCGGCTTGCTCAGCCATTTGCGGTAATAGCTGTTGCTGATACAGCGCTTTGCGCTGGGCTAGTCGGCTTAGTTGGCTAAGCTCTTTAAAATACTGACCTTGCAGCTTTTGTAGAGTAATAAGCTTGTTAGTTTTTACCGCCTCTGCACTAGCTATTGCCGCATTCACTTGTTGATCTTGACGATTATCAGTAAATAGCGGTAAATCAACACTAACGCCAATTGAGAATAAGTCAGCGCGAGAGTCACCCATCGGGGTATCATCACGATAGCCATAGCCTAGGTTCATACCAAATTGTGGTTTGTAGGCTTCTTTAGCCACTTGCACTTGGGTGTTTTTAGCACGTAGTGCATGTTCAATAGCAATAATTGCTGGATGACCCATCAACACTTCAGTGACACCCGATGGGACGAGCTTTTGATAAGGCATTAATGCGGTCACTTTGGTACTTTCATCACTCACTGCACCATTTAGCATGTCAATAGGTAGCCATTGCGCCAGTCGCTTTTTGGCACTATCAAACTGCTGCTCTAGCATCACCAGCTTATCTTCAAGACGTGTTAGCTCTAGCTGAGCGCGAATAATATCTTGCTGGCGAGTCGCACCAAGTGTATTAGCATAGCTTGCTTCTGTTATATCAATGAGTTGATTGAATAATGCTTTATCTTGGTTAATCAATTGAATGCTTTTTTGTGCGCGATAAGCGTTTAGCCATGCTTCGCTAACAATGGCTTTAACCTGAGCTTGGCGGTCTGCTCTAAGCCAAGGGTATTGCTCAGCCGATTGCTGTAATGCTTGCTGCTGTAGGGCAAGACTATCACCACGACTAAATTGTTGTGATAAGCCCACTTTGAATTGCGTCATACCTTCTTGGTCAAAGGCAAAGCCATCGGTTGGTAAGTTCATTAGGCCAACAGTTAATACCGGATCTGGTAAGGTACCCGCAGCAATGCTTTGCGCTTCTATTGCCTGTTGCTGATATTTATTTGCCTGTAACCAAGGCTCGTGAGTCAATGCATAATCAATCACCTGATTGAGTGCCAACGGCTCTGCTTTCACTAAACTTGAGGTTATCAATACTGCGCCTAGAGAAAGCGCCTTAATCAATTTGCTGTGAATCATCACATGCTCCAAAAATCTTAAATAATGGTAAAAAACAATAGATTTAGGGTGCAGAATGAGGTGTTCTTGCAGCGTGATGCTGAATTTTAGACAGACCTATCCTGCTTAAGCAGTAATAGGTGGGCGGTATAAGGAGCTTATATGAAAGCTGAGTTGGCTTACGCCTAACACGGTGACTTTTTCAGATTGCTTAATTGAACTAACAACTAAGCTATTTAGAGGAAGGAGTGAGTGAGCTGTACAGGCATTGAACGGACACGCACAATCGCTGTTATCCATGATATCTTCATGGCAACAATCCATATCACTCATGTCGCTATCAGCGCTCATATTTGCGTGATGGTCCATTTGCATGCTGGCATGTGGCATATCACACACCATAGCAACAGACGCAACTGACTGACCCACAAAAGTGAGCAGCATCATAGCTATCAATAAGTAGCTTGAAAGTCGCGCCATCATCATACCTTAAAAATTAACTGCCCAAATTGTAGCCCGAAATTTACGCACTCGACAAGGGTTTATCTATTTTTATGCTGCTAGTTGCTGCAATAGCAAACAGGCAATAGCCGGTAAAAAACCAAAATCCATCGCCCAGCTCGGCATGCATTCTTATCAGCTCACCCATTTGCCCGTCGGCATTACCAGCTAGATAGGCCACGATCAATGCAATCACAAATACATCAACCATACTCCATTTACTTAAGCCTTGTACTAGTTGGCCAAGTACGCACTTAAACTTGGTGGCGGGTAAAAAGCAATAAACTAACTGCATCAATAATTTTAATGTGGGGATAACAATTGAAAACACAGCAATCAGTGCTGCCACCAAATAATTTTTATTGTTGGCAAGCTCATTCACTGTGCCCCAAATGCTGCGTGTTTTTTTGTAGGCATCTATTTCACCTTCAAGCTTATCAAGCCCTAACATGCTTGATGCCATCATTAATACACTACGGGTATTTCTGTCGCCTTCATCGGCAATCATTTCAATACCTGTTTTAGCCAGCTCTGACTTTTTTATTTTGCCTTCTAAAGTCAACACTGGCTGAGTTACACCCGGAATTAGTAAAGCTAAAGCAACGATAATGGCGATAACTGGAAAGATAACACGCATTTTAACTAACCAAAAAAATGAATAGACTAGGTATAATAACTAACTTAACTAGTCGAGTCAGTAACTAAGGAGAGCGTAGAAAATACATCATCAGCATAGGCTCTTGATTCGTACATGGCTGCATAAACAACATCCATTTTTGAGGCGGGGCGAATCATCACAAGTAATTCATCTGCTGACTGCCAATGTTCTTCCTCTACAGCTTTAACGAGTTTCAATGTTCCGCCAAGCATACCGTTAAAACTTAACAGCGCACTGGACAACTCAGCGCCTAACGAAAACTCTTTTGCAACAAGGTCAATCTCCATATCCAAAATAGCGTCTAAAACAGATAGCATACCAACCAAATAGCCTTGCTCTGCCAGCTCTTTTCCACCAGGTGCTAACATTAACGAAATAAATTTAGCACGCATTAACCCTAACTTTGTCAGCTCAGAGGGTTTATCATTACCCAGTTCACTCAAGGCAAGCACGCGGACAAATTGTCTTATGGCGTCTTCACCCAAGTAGATAACAGCTTGTGAAATAGATTTGATAGTCTGCTGGGCACTGCTTGAACGTGCATTTACTAATTTTAAGATGCGTGCAGTCAGCCCCAAATCTTTTGCAACGCGCTCTTGTACAGCAGCAAAGTCTATATTCGGTTGAGCCGTACAGTTTAAAAGTTCTAATACTGCGACTTTAGAAGGCTCAACATTGCCATACGTTAATAACTCGGGGCGAGCAAAAAAGTAACCTTGAAATAAGTCACAACCTGCCGCTTTTAATTGCTCAAACTCTTCGTAATTTTCAATTCGCTCAACAATAATTTTAGCTTTAGGGAAACTACGTTTCAGTTTTTTGATCATCATATTTGTTTTAATGATCGGCTGTTCAACTTCAAGTTTAATAAAGTCCATTAATGGCAAAATAGGTTGCCACTTTTCGCATCCGTCATAATCATCCAAAGCAAAAAAGTAGCCTTCATCTTTTAGTTGTTTTACACGTTGAGCGACGTGAGGAATGCTCGTTGTACGCTCAACAATTTCGATGACTGCACTTTGAGGCTGCAATAACTTTGGAAAATCATCCAATATTGCATCGGTAGACAAGTTGATAAATGCAGGTTGAAAGCCAGTAAGTTTCTCTAGCCCCATTAACATGAGCGCATTAAAAAACAACCGCCCTGTCGCTTGACCATCGCTTGTGCCTTGAGGAAATACGTTGTCAGTTGACTCTCTGTATAATAGCTCGTAGGCATATAGAGTTTTATCAGCATTAAATATCGGTTGCCTAGCTATATACTGAGTCACACTTTGACTCTTACTTCCTTCTATATTTAATTCTGACATTTTACATCCCGCTTAATTGTAAAAATCAACACTACAACTGTTCTTAGTATAGTGAAAGGTGTTTTCTTGCCAAACAAGAAAAATCCAACCACACTCAGTGTATGACAAACTTTTAATATAACCCATTGCGACTAACTTACTCATTATTTTTACTTTTATTCTTTTTAGGCTCTGAGCAGGTAGTCCATGCCGAACAATTTCCTGTGTTAAAATATAATGTTACTGGCTCTGGAAATTTTTTCCCTTATTACATAGATAATAGACGCAATCCGGGTATTCTTCCTGAAGTTATTGCTCAAATACTTACCCGCGCAAATATTGATGCTGAACACATAGAGCTGCCTGCTAAGCGTACGGTTAAATACCTTCATTTAGGCAATATTGATTTTGATGTTATCAGCCGTGCGTGGCTAAGTGAGCAGGAGCAAAAAAGTGATTTGTTTCGTTATTCTGAGAACTTATTCGCAATTGAGGAATACCTCGTTAGCCTTGAGGAAAATATTCAAAACTGGCAACAGTTAAGGGACCTTACTAAACAGCCTGTCGGAACCGTACTGGGTTATTACTATTATGATGATAAACGCTTTAAACGAGTGGACTTTCATTCAGAAAAAGAACTAATAAAAGCGTTAAAAATGAATAGAATAGAGGTCATTATAATCGACAAGCTTAGTGCGAAGTACTGGGCAAACCAATTGGATGCCTCGATTGCGTTTGGTGCACGTCACTCAAACGGCTACTTACAAATAAGACTTAGATCAGAGCATCAAGCCATGCTGCCAGTTATAAATGACGCCATTCGCAGTCTAAAAAAAGATGGCACTATTGAAGCCATTATTAGTAAGTACACAAAAACCATACCCTTACACTAAACAAGGTTATTCCGCTTTAACTGCGGTTTTGTTATACTAGGACGCTGTTATTAGCGATTTGCTTTAAGATAGATCAATTAACTAAGCAATTGGCATTAGTCTTCCAAACTGAAAAGAGCCTCCCATGAGCATTGAACAAGCCCTTATTGAACGTAGTAATAACCAATGTGAACTTTGCACTGCCACAGATAACTTATCTGTGTACGAAGTGCCACCTGTTACAGAGGCTCACTCTGATAAATGCATTTATGTTTGCCAAACCTGCAAAGATCAAATTGAAAATAATGCCGACCTTACTGCAAATCATTGGCATTGCTTAAACGACAGTATGTGGAGTCAAACACCCGCTGTACAAGTTGTGGCCTATCGCATGCTAAAACGCCTAGCGGCAGATAACGGCTGGGCTCAAGATGCATTAGACATGATCTACCTTGAAGAAGACACACTAAAGTGGGCGCAAACAGCTCTTGCTGAAGATGACGATATTAAACATATTGATAGCAACGGCGTTGTACTTCAAGCAGGTGACACAGTCACACTTATTAAAGATCTTGATGTTAAAGGCAGTAGCTTGGTCGCTAAACGCGGCACGGCGGTTAGAAATATTGGCTTAACCAGTAACCCTGAACATATTGAAGGGCGCGTAGATGGCCAACGTATTGTCATATTAACTAAATACGTTAAAAAATAACGAGTGATAAAATGGGCTTTATGCCCATTTTTTATATAATTAAGCTATGATTAAGTCAGCGAATTTTAAGCTATTTAACAGATAGTCCTCCAAACGCAAGGAAAACATCATGGCTTCGGATACCTTCTCCTCTTTTAAACGTGCCTCACTGTGTAGCTTAATGATATTAGGCAGCAGCTTAGTATTAAGCGGTTGTAGTGAAGATTCAGCTGAGCCGCAAGCTGAGCAATCAACAATGAAAACACTCAATACCCAAGTGACTTATTTAGACCGTAGCATGTTGCCACCAGGCTCAGTGCTAAAAGTACAGCTGGCCGATGTATCAAAGATGGATGCAAAAGCAGATGTGATCAGTGAGCAAGAAGTACAATTAAATGGGGCTCCACCTTATAACGTGGCACTAGAATATGACGAAAGCAAAATTGCCGATCGTCACCGCTACAGCGTCAGTGCGCGCATAGAAAACCAAGGTAAGTTGCTTTACATAAGTACAACCCATAATAACCCATTTTCAGAAAACACAATGGACGATGTATACAAAGTAACCGTCTCTAAGGTATCCGCTAAAAAACCAGATGTGACATTAACCAATACCTATTGGAAAGCAGTTACAATTGCTGGTGAAGCGCTCAACGTTGAAACAAAGGAGCCCTTTGTTCAATTTAAAGATGATGGCTCAACTCATGGCTTCTTAGGTTGTAATAGTTTCTCTGGGAGCTATGAAATCAGTGAGCAAACTCTCACCTTTAACCCACTTGCAAGCACTAAAAAAATGTGTGTGGAGCAAATGGATATCGAAGCTGCAATGTCAGCCTTACTGGCATCAACAGCACAGTTTTCAATTAATGGTGAGCAATTAATTTTACTCGATGATAGCAATGAACCATTGGCAACGTTTA
Source organism: Pseudoalteromonas sp. N1230-9 (assembly GCF_032716425.1). Lineage (NCBI taxonomy): Bacteria > Pseudomonadati > Pseudomonadota > Gammaproteobacteria > Alteromonadales > Pseudoalteromonadaceae > Pseudoalteromonas > Pseudoalteromonas sp. N1230-9. Next base: position 290,043 of record NZ_CP090419.1, on the reverse strand, counting down.
TTGCAACCTATATGAACTAGTTTACAAACAAAAACGCCCAGCAGAGACTGGGGGTTTTTGTTTAGAATAAAGTTATTCGTCTACCAGTTGTTCACTGCGATAAAAACCGCTGTTTTGTGCAAGTAATTGTACTAGCTCGGGCAAGATAGCGTCCATGGTTTGCTTTAATTTCCAAGGTGGATTAATGACTATCATGCCAGAGGCCGTCATACCATGCACTTCGGTATCAGCTTCAGTTGCTAATTCAAATAACTGAATATTGCGCACACCTGAATCAATTAAACCAGCTTCCATTCTATCGATACGTTCACGGTCAACAACCGGATACCAGATCATATACGTACCCGTAGCAAAACGTTTGTAAGCCTTAATAATAGTATTAACAACCGTGTCGTAGTCAGCTTTAATTTCGTACGGTGGATCAATTAATACACAAGCACGACGTGACGCAGGAGGCAATAAGCCCACGAGCCCTTGAAAACCGTTCTCGCCACGTACCCGAATAGAACGCTTACCTTGCATATTATTTTGCAATAGTTCTAAATCACGTGGATGTAACTCAAAGAACCAGCCTTTATCTTGGCGACGTAAGAAGTGTTCAGCTATTTTTGGTGAGCCTGGGTAGAAATCTAAATCACCCTGTTGATTAAACAACTTAATTAGTTCGATATACTCATTAAGTGCACTATGCTCACTGCGATGTTGCCATAGTTTAGCGATCCCTTCTAAATACTCTTGTGTTTTTTGTGCATCACTTCCGGCAAGTTCAAAAAAGCCAGCTCCAGAATGCGTATCAATATAATCAAGTGGTTTATCTTTGATTGTTTGATATTTAAGAACTTCAGCTAAAACTAAATGTTTAACTACATCAGCAGGGTTTCCTGTATGAAAAGAATGTCGGTAACTAAGCATATTTATAAGTCGCCAAATACGAGTGTGCGCAAAAAATAGATGCCCTCATTGTACACGATAAACCGATAATGATCCTAAATACTCAGCACTAAGTGAATCATAAATGAATAAAAATACTCCGAGGCTGAATTGAAGCTTAACTTTTAATAAAAATGCGCTAAAACAGGCGTAAATGCTGGCATATCGATACAGTTTCCTTTACATTTGCATGACAATAATCACAGTTTTATGAGCGCATTTATGAATAACGAAACTCTTTCCCAACTCGAACAACTGATCGACAAACTAATTAACCGAAATAGCGAACTTGAAAGCGAAGTTAAAAGCTTAAAAGATCAAACCGCCAAGTTACTTGATGAAAACGAAACACTACAACTTGAAGTACTTGAAAGTGAAGAAAAGCAAAAGGATGCCAGCAGCACATTAACAGGCTTACTTGAAAAACTACAAAGCGCTAATCAGGCTAGCTAATGGCCACTCCACAAAGTCAGCGTGTCACAGTCGAGCTACTTGGCAAAGAGCATGAGTTTTCTTGTCCTGAAGGGCAGGAAAAAGCGCTCGTTGATGCAGCTCAACATTTAAATGACTTAGTGGAACAAATGAAGCAACGCTCTGCTGTTCGTAACGAACAAAAAGCCTTATTAATGGCCGCGTTGCACTTAAGTCATGAGTTGCTCGAAGTCAAATCGCAACAAGCAAAACAAGAGCAACAGCATGACTCATTAATCGATAAGCTAAGCCAACATTTAGATCCTTAAAAAAGCGCATTTCGCGCTTTTTTTGTTTACACTCTCCATTCGAATAATAACAAGCGAATTAACAATGCGTACACGTGCTTTTCTAAAAGGAATTATAACTGCTTTATTTTCTGTCTGTTTTACCGTGAATGCTAATGTTACTTGGCATACCATTACACCAGAAATTCAATTTTTAAAGCAACAAGCTAAGCTACGCTTTTACGATTCGAACCAAGTTCTTATCGAAGGAAAAGAGTGTGCATTAATGTTCGATGCCAGTGGCGACTTTGCAGCGGTAGAGCAACTAGCCAGCACCCTCAAGCAACGCTTGAAAACACCTTTATGTTATTTGGTTGGCAGCCATTATCATGACGACCACCTCCTTGGCATGGCCGTACTGCAAGCCCAATTTCCCAAAGCAAAGCTCGTTGTTCATCAACAGGTTGCAAAAAACTTTGCACACGTACAACGTGCGTTTACTGATAAACTCGATAGCTATGAAAAAAGTATTGAGCTTAGCTACCAACGCCTTGCTAATTTGCCCAAGGAACAACAACATACATGGCGAGAGAAGTTAACGCTTGCGAAACAGCGTTTGCTACGCTGGCGTGAGTTATCGCTTAAAGAGCCCGCTCTTATCATCTCAGAACAAACCAAGCTTGATCTAGGCGATTACCCAGTTACCATTGAACCCTATCACGCGCATACATATGGTGATTTAACCTTACTTGCTGATAATGGCCAAATCTTATTGGGTGGCGATATGGTTGATAGCCTGCCCTATCCAGGTCATGGACAACTAGCACCATGGCTTAACGCACTCACACAGCTTGCGCAAAGTAAAACCATCACAACCATTTTACCTGGCCATGGCGAAAAGCTCACACCCGCGATGCTTGCAAAACCAATAGCATTTTTAAGTACGATTGAAGAGCAGGTAAAAGCTCAGCCGAATGCCCCCGTAAAAGAGTTAATAACAACATTCCCTATAACCATAAAACAAAGCTATCAGAGCGACGAAATTGGCGAACGTGCATTTAATATATTTCTTGAGGCTGGACTAAAGCAGGCTAAAACTTCAAAATAGCGCTAAAATAATAAAGGGATTTTATTATATGGCTCTATTACGTTTGAAATATTTTCTATTGCTGTGCATATTTATTAGTTTACAAGGATGCCAAACCACTAAGAAAGAATCGCCACAAAATCAAGATGATAAGCCAAAGATCTTTAACCACTTTGAGCCTAACTTAAGCTATCAAGAAAAAACCAGTGAGCAATTAGATGCATCACCCACTGCCGCGCTACCGTCACCCAAAGTAACTATTCCAGCCTCTGAGCCAACTTCTGATGACCTATGGCAACATATAGCAAATAATCTTTCTTTGGTTTTTCAGACCAATAAACTGACTACTGCGCGTTTAAAGTGGTATTTAAAACAGCCTGAGTATCTCGAAACAGTAAACCGTAGAGCCGCTCCTTATCTTTATCACATTGTTAAACGTGTCGAAAAGCAGAACCTCCCTATGGAGCTTGCACTGTTACCCTTTGTTGAAAGTGATTTTAGACCTACAGTTCGCTCTTCAGAACATGCTGTGGGAATATGGCAATTGGTAGGCGCAACGGCCTATCATTTCGGTGTGCAAAGCGACCAATGGTATGATGGTCGTCAAGATATTTTAGCTTCAACCGATGCTGCACTCGCTTACTTAAGCTACCTACACAAGCGCTTTAATGGTAATTGGCTTCATGCATTAGCAGCCTATAACAGTGGTGAGGGTCGAGTAAAGAAGGCCATTAAAGACAATCAAAAAAGAGGAAAAAAAACAGATTACTGGTCGCTCTCATTACCAAAAGAAACCGCAGACTATATACCCAAATTATTAGCCCTCAGCTACTTAGTAAGGCATCCCGAAAAAGGCTTTAAGCGCCCAAAACTGGTAAATAAACCACTCACAACTGAATTTAATGTTGGCCAACAATTTGAGTTTTCTGTGATTGCAAACCTATCAGGAATCGGCCGCAGTCAATTGCACAAACTTAACCCTGGTTACTTAAAAAACCAAAGTTCGCCGAATGGCCCACATACTTTATTACTCCCAATGGAGCAGCAAACTATACTACAGAGCAAACTATTCCGTAATAACTTTGCAGGCCAATACACCGTACAAAAAGACGATACTTTATACAGTATTGCACGACGCTTTAGCATGTCAGTCGAGGCACTGAAAAAATTAAATAATAAAGCCTCAAACCTAATCAAAGTTGGTGAACAGCTCCATTTAAATAAACCACAGACAATACAAAAGTCCTTGTTGGTCGATTATAAAATTAGTCCTTACTTAGAGCAAAATGAACCAACAATCCCCACTATTGCCGTTGATTACCAAGTCAAACCCGGTGACTCTATTTGGAGCATTAGCCGGCTCTATGATGTCCCCCACAAGGATGTCGCGATGTGGAATAAGTTAAATGCAACAAGCGTATTAAAGCCAGGCACGATTTTGACATTACATTTGCCACAAGCCGAGCCCACAAAACATAATACACCAGCGAGCGAGACGATACTGTCGGGTATCGAAAGCTCTTTAAAAAAGCCTTGATTGCTCAGCCAAAGCGGTTAGCGTAAAATCGGCATTTATATTTAAATTCTAAAGAGTAAAAACATGCAAATCAGCAAAGACTCAGCGGTTGAGTTTCACTACACATTAAGTGAAGCAGGCGAGCAAATCGAATCAAGTAAAGATGGCGAGCCGCTTTCATATATCCATGGTACTGAGGGCATGCTTCCAGGTCTTGAAAAAGCCCTTGAAGGTAAGGCAGCTGGTGATAACTTTAGCGTAACACTTGAGCCTAGCGAGTCTTACGGCGAACGCGTTGATAACCTAATCCAACGCATCCCACTTAAGCACTTACAAGGCAACACAAAAGTGTGGAAGCCAGGTATGACTGCAATCGTGCATTCAAACCAAGGTCGCCACCAAGTGACTATCGTGAAAGTAGGTCGCTTTAATGCGGATTGTGACTTAAACCACCCTTTTGCTGGCAAAACACTGACATTTGATGTTGAAGTGATCAATGTTCGCCAAGCAACAGCCGAAGAATTATCACACGGCCACGTGCACGGTGAAGGCGGTTGTGGCCACAGCCACTAAGGATAAATGATGACAAACGTTGCAATTGTCACTGGTGGCAGTAAAGGCATAGGCAAAGCGGTTGTTGAGCGCTTAGAGCGCGAAGCATACACAGTTTATAACTTAGATATCACGCCATCAGAGGGCAACTATCGCCACTGTGATGTCAGTGATGCTCTGCAAGTTAAATCTGTGATTAACGAAATAATTGCAGAAACAGGCCGAGTTGATGCATTAATATCAAACGCAGGTCGCCATTTAAGTGCCAACATTGAAAACACCGATGAAGCAACGTTTGATGCTCTGTTTGCGCTCAATGTGAAAGGTGCCTATGCTGCAATTCAAGCTGTATTACCTAGCATGAAAAGCCAGCAAGGGGGCAGCATCGTATTGGTTGCCTCTGATCAGGCAATCATTGGCAAACCAAACTCGTTTGCTTATAACCTAACCAAACACGCGCTAGCTTCCATGGCAAAAACCACTGCGCTGGATTATGCCGCGTTTAATATTCGCGCAAATGCAGTTTGCCCAGGCACTATTGAAACCCCATTATTTCATAACGCGATTGATGCTTACTGCCAAAGAAGCGGCGCTAATAAAGCTGACATTGTTGCCGAAGAAGCTGCATTGCAACCTTTAAACCGTTTAGGGCAGCCTGAAGAAATAGCTGCTTTGATAAACTTTTTAATAAGCCCTGAAGCGAGCTTTATTACTGGCAGCTTACAAAGCATTGATGGTGGGTACACCACGCAATGAGCGACAAAATTATTGACCCCCATGTGCACTTTTTTAACCTCAGCGAGGGTCAATACACTTGGCTACAAGGCGAACGCCCCCCTGCGTGGCCTAACCTTACACAAATAAAAGCACCTGTTACTGTAGGGCAACTGCAATCAGCCTGTTCATTTGAGCTAGAAGCGCTCGTACATATTGAAGCTGGCTTTGACAATCAAGCGCCAGTGAATGAGCTTAATTGGCTTGCAACACATTTAAAAGATATTGCTTATAGAGCGATTAGCTATAGTCAGATTGATGCCCCTGATAGCCAGTTTATAAACGCAATAACTGTGCTTAGGCAACCAACGCTTGTTGGTATTCGTGATATTACCGAAGGTGATGATGCAAGGCGATTACGTGCACCAAATAGCCTTGAAAATCTTGCCTATCTAGCAGCCGAAAACTTACTGTTTGAAGCCCAATTTGAAATTGAAAACCATGTAGTAACCGAACAGCTCATTACATACTGCCAGGCTCTTCCCTCATTACGTGTAGTGATTAATCATTTAGGCTTTATTAGTGATGAGCAAAGATGGCTTGAAGCAATCATTAAACTCAGCCGCTGCAGTAATATTGCTATTAAATTTTCAGGACTAGAATTTAGCTCATTGAGTAAAGACACACATCGATGGCTTCTTAAGAATTTACTAAATCACTTTGGTGAGCAACGTATTATGTTTGCCAGTAATTTCCCTGTTTGCCAAATTGACGTAGACTACAACAATTGTTGGCTGCACTATTTTTCATTGTGTGATACCCATCACACTTGGCAACAACTCAGCAACAAAAATAGCCGTTATATCTATCAAATTAGTTAAAGACTAACTATACATAAAGGAAGTCTTGCTCGTTAGGAGCCCCTATGAAATTGCAACTTAGCTGTTTTGTTTTATCCTTTGCCCTATATAGCTGTAGTCATCAAACACAGCAGCCCACTCCAAAACTCCAACATGCACAGCTTACAGAACCACAAAGTGAGCTCATAGCACAGGGAATCTCCCGACTAATGCACAGTAAGCCAATCATCCTCGATAAAGATGCTTTTTTAAACAATAGCGTGTTGGTAATAGGTAATATGAAAGGACATGAATCACAAGATAAAGGGTTTAATAACACACCTGACAGCTTTGAGCTGCTGATCAAAAATAAGCAATGTTTTATCCGGCATTTAGATAGTAAAGCTACCGAGCTACTACCAGGTGTGAGTTGCGAGGCAATAAACTAAACTTAGTAAAAAACGCTTTCTGAAAAAGAGGGTGTTATTGCTATAAAATCCCGACTACAGCGGTTTCTTACGCTTATTTAATACCTACATCCTGATTAAATGTGCTCGTAAGTTTTCAGACAAAGCCCCAATGATAATTACCACTTTTTGAAGTAATTTAGAGCCGAAAATAAAAAAAGCCCTTGCGGGCTTTTTTACTGTTCTCACATTAACTAAATATTTGCTTAGAAACGCGCTTCAAAGCCTAGACGAACATAGCGAGGTGTTTGCCATGAGTAAGCTGAACCATAATAAGAGTTAACTTCACCCTCATTTTGCTCATAGTGCTCATTCGCAGACGTAATTGACTGGCTATTAAGTACGTTAAATACGTTAATAGACGCACGCATATCAATGTCTGATACAGTGAAGTCATATGCTGCAGATAAATCTAGGTTAAACGTCCATGGTGTGCGTCCGGCAGTACCACGAGTGTGCTTTTCATAGATTTTTTCTTCTTGTTGACACTCACCATCACCATTCGTGTCAGGACACTCATTAGTATAGATGTAGAATGTGTCACCCCAACCGCCATTTAAGTTAGGATCTTTTGATGGATAACCTTGACCAAATAAGCTTTGAGGACGGCCACTTTGCAACGTTGCATTCCAACCTACAGTCAGGTTTTCAACAGGTTCCCAACTACCGAAGAATTTAAATGTATGACGACGATCATTCGGCTGATAGCCTTGTGAACCATCCATTACAGCAGGGAAATCGAAGTCTTGCGTAATACCAGCATCAGCTTGACCGATATCTGATTTAACAGCACCTTCAAAGTTACCTACACTGCGTGCCCATGTATAACCAAATTGATAACGAATAGTATCAGCTTGATAATCTAGGCTAAATTCTACCGCTGTATATTCATTGTTCGCTTTTGGAAGACCAATAGTTTCAGCAGAATACGTTGTTAATGAACCTTCATCTGGAACACCGTCATTGTTAAAGTCTGAGTCACCCCAGTCTGTACCATTCCAGTAATAGCCATCGCTATACCAGCTAGATGAAGAGCCCGGATTGATCATGACGCAGTATGGGTATGCATAGCGGCCACAGTAATCATCAAGCGCCGTTGCAACTTCACGATAAATACCTTTAACACCTACTGTATACTCTTCATTAATAGCTTGTTGTACACCAAGGATATATTCATCTTTAGAGAATGGGTCTGCTTCTTTAGCCTGGAAAATGTCTTTTTCAGGAATAACCGGAACACCACTTACTTGCTGTGAGTTTGCAAGGCCGCCATTACCAATAGAATCAGCTAAAGGCGCAAGACCTGTTGGCGCACCGGTTGTTGGATCAACACCTGTGTAAGTATAAGCTGTCGTAATATCACTTACGCCAGATGCAGCACGGAAAATCGTGTTATTCGCAACTGGTAAGTAGTAACGACCATAAGTACCATAAATTTTAGTATCACCCGTTGCAGTAGGATCCCAAGTGAAGCCTAAGCGAGGTGCGATATCCGTTTTAAAGCTTGTTAATAGCTTGCCTGTTGTACCCCAGCTATCAAACTCATCGATACGGAAACCCACTTTCACTGCAAAATCATCAGTCACCTGCCAGTGATCTTCAATATAATATGCTGTTAGCTCAGACTCAAAGCTACCACCACCATCAAAGATACGATCTTCTACATAATCAAGCGCAGCACCAGTATCATTGGTAAGCGCACCATTATCTGCTTGCCAGCTACCATTCGCAGCTAGAGTACGATAGTCATAGCTGTGACCGCCAATAGGCTGACTAATTCTTTCTGACTTACGCTCTTGGTAATCGATACCGAAACTAAATTCATGATTTTCCCACACATATTCAACATCTAAACGATATTGTGTGTTTTCATCATTATTTGCACCAAAACTACCGCCTGCACCACAGCCAGTAATCGGGTTTGAAGTACCACGTGAGTCAGTTACACTTGGGCAATCAAGGTTTTCAGATTGAGTTTCATATTCGGTTTCAATCTTACCTGCCATGGCTGTCACTACTAGGTCATCTGTTAAGATACCTGTATAACTTAGGCTTTGTGCTTCACCACCGCGTTTTAAAATAGCACCATCAATACGGTCACCAACTACACCATCGCTGTAACCGTAAACTGAGCGTTCAATATCACGACGGTTTGAGTATGCAAAATAGCTCAAACGATGGTTATCCGTAATATCCCAATCTAGTTTACCGCCCCAGAATAGGTTATCACCGCCAGATGCTGACTCCTTACGATATTGATCATTTGGAGAAAATTCATCACCACCCCATGTATAAGTAGACTCTGTATCACGAGGGTTTATTAAACCATAAAAGAATAATGTATCTTCAATTAACGGGCCACCAACAGCTAAAGTCACATCAGTTTTGCTATCTGACGCTAAACTTTCATCTCTAAAGATTTGGCCTGCACCTTGGTTACCACGTGAAATAGAGCCTTCTTCTTGAAGTGAATCTGGTTGATATTGAACTACAGCTGAAAATTCCCACTCATTGGTACCACTTTTTGTTGTCGTATTAATTGTACCACCGGTCGCACGACCAAATTTAGCTGAGTAACCACCTGTTTTTACTTGGAATTGGTCATAAAATTCAAAAGGAACTTCACCACAACCAAGACCTTGACGTGTATTGGTTACTTCTAATCCATTAATATAACATGCATTCTCTGCAACTGATGAACCACCAAATGACGCGGTGTTACCAAATGCACCATCACCTTTCACTGCGCCAGGTGCTAGTAATGCAACTGAAGTTAAATCACGGCTAATCGGCATGCGATCAATCTCAGCATCAGTAACAACTAAACCAGAGTCAGCTGTTGATAAATCAATTGATGAGATTCGTGCTCCAACAACTTGGATAACTTCAGGACCTGAGTTAGCAACACTGCTCAAGTCAAAGTTTGCACGAGAGTTTGCACCTAAAGATACACGTACTTTATCTTCTGCAACCACATTACCATCTTTTAGAACTTGGATGTCGTAGTTACCCGAAGGTAATGATGCAAAACGGAACGTTCCACTTTCTGAAATATTTAAAGTACGTTCCAGACCTGTTGCTGGGTTTTTAACTTTAACTGTATAAGAAGAGGTATTTTCTACGTTTTGTACTGCACCAATAACATCTGATGCAGACGCAGGAAGAGCTAAACCGAGTGAAGCAGAAACAGCAACCGCTGCTATGCTTTTTCGAAATAAAGATTTCATTTTGTTTTTCCCTGTTAAACTTGTTGTTATTTACCTTTTAAAAAAGGTTCAACAACATTATAAAATAGAAAGCAAAATGTAAATAAAAAAGGGTATACATTATGAATTTTTTGTACTTTAAGTTAATTTAGTACCAATAAAGTAAACAAAAGAAACACTTATGTAGATAAAATCTCTTTAAGAACAGTGCAATTTCATGTTTTAAGATAAAATGATAAAATTAAAAAGTTAACTTTTTAACAATAAAAACAACCAAAACATGTTAAAAAACACTTAAAATATATTAAATAAAATTCATCATTACGGCTCTTGAATTTCTTTTTTGGCAATAAAAAAGCCTCACAGGCTTATTATTGTTAGCCAAATTTACTTAATCTCAACACGTTGAGAGCGCATAACAACTTCATGATTTAGCTCAATACCGATCCCTAGCTCTTCTGATACTTGGAAGAAACCATTTTTAGGTTGTGGATCTTGTATACATAGCTCACGGTTCCACTTTTTAATCGCATAGGTGTGATGCTCGTGAATTAAGAAGTTTGGGGTCGCGGTCTCTAAGTGCAATGAAGCACCTATAACTGTATAGCAACTGGAATCAACCTGTTCATTTGAGCTAGAAGCGCTCGTACATATTGAAGCAGACTTTGACAATCAGCCATAAAGAATCTCCCGACTAATGCACAGTAAGCCAATCATCCTCGATAAAGATGCTTTTTTAAACAATAGCGTGTTGGTAATAGGTAATATGAAAGGACATGAATCACAAGATAAAGGGTTTAATAACACACCGGACAGCTTTGAGCTGCTGATCAAAAATAAGCAATGTTTTATCCGGCATTTAGATAGTAAAGCTACCGAGCTACTACCACAGGTAAAATGTAGAGAAATTGATTGATTTTAATAAAAAACTAGCCATGTAATAATCTGTAATAACAACCTAAAACAGATCTATCTATTCTTTTCCTTACACAAACAGGCAATAAGCTAATTAACTTTTCAGAATTTCATTTGCTTATTGCCACCTTTAAAATTAAGCAAGGAGAATTTTACCATGTGTGACAGTGATAAAAACAATAGCCTAGTGCCGGATCTAACCCAAGATCATTCAGTTAGTCTAGCAACAAACGAAGCGGCATCTAATCAGCCTCTTGAGTTTCATCCATCAACTTTAGCCGCACAGATTTCAGCATGTGTTGGTGCAAGCTATGAAAATGGCAAAATTTGCGTAAACTTTCCAGTGGTCGGCAATATTTGCTTTTCAGTTAGTTTACCCATTCCAAGCGGTACATCGGTTAAAGTATGTATGCAAACGTGTGGTTTCCGCATAGGTGTTCCACCCTTTAATGGTATTAAAGCTACGGTATACGCAAATAACACTCCGTTATGGACTGGCACGATTTGGGGTTCTTGTTAGATAGCCTATAGTAATAGCTGCTTGTCAAATAAATAAGCAGCTCCTCAATTTCAAAACAGGACTTTATATCATGAATGATCTCAGCTTTTTTGTTATTCCCAATGACCATGGCCAATGGGAGCTCACTTCTCAGTCTGGAGCAAGTGCAGAAGAAATTAAAGTAAATTACAAAGATCTTATTGCAGGTGGTAGTTTGAATCTCTATTTCGAACTTGCAAACAAATCAGAGTGGGCTTTTGCCGAAAACGGTAGCTATTTCTCAGATGCTAAAGACAACTTTAATTACCAACTCAATAGTATTGTTGCCAACGATGGAAAATCATTAATTGTCACAATATCCAGTATTTTACCGCATCACGCTTTATCAACGGAATTGAGTAAACAATTAGCTGATAATCCAAAAAAAGCGGTATCTGGCAAGTTAGATCAAGGTGCAAATTATGAAATTAATTTTCGATTAATTGCGAAAAAGAGCACTGACGCTAACTCTCTTATGCGTTATTTTTCACAAGATCCACGGGTTATAATTGAAGATATGGAGCCAACCCTTTAAAACTCCAGCGCAGAGGTTACTCTGCGTTATTTTTTACAGAACATAAAAAGTAATAATGCTCTTTACCTATTAAGCCCATTAGCTTACTTTCAGAACATAACCCCTTAAACCAAGGTAGACGGTAAAAAACTGGACTCCATCCCAAATTTATACTTTGCTCTACCGATGCGAGTGCTGAGTATTTTTCATTCAATAAGCTTTGCAGCATTGCTTTGATAAAATATGCCTCAGCCAAATTGGGTTGAGCAGCTAACAGCTGTTCAACCTGATTCATCGCTTGTTGATTCCTATTTAGGTGAATCAACACTTGCGCTTTTTCAAGCTGGTCTGCAACATTTTTCGGCGAAGAACCAAGCTGCTCGCTAATTTTTAAATATAAGCTTTCGGCCTCTGTAAAGCGGCCTTGCAAATAAAGTAAATCAGCATAATTAAGTTGTAAGGTGGTTGTTTTGGTATCTAACATCATGGCTTTTTCAGCCAGGTTTAATGCTTTTACAAGCTCACCTTGTAAAGAAAGAACAATTGAGTAATTACTATAAATAGAGGCACTTTGCTGTCCCGAATCTATCAGTTTTTGATAATTATCCTCTGCCGCCGTCAAGTCGCCTGATAACAAAGATACATCCGCGACTGTTTTGAGCGTTACAACATCATCAGAGTTATAACTTAATACTTCCTTTAAATATTTTAATGCGTCAGCACGTTTCCCCAAGGTGAGGTACGCGATTGCAAGGTTTCTGGTTGCCAATAAAGTGGGTCTAATTTTATATGCCATCTTCGCGTGCTTTAAAGACTCTTCTAGGCGACCTGTACGCTTAAAATAAATAGCCAAAATAATTTCTCTTTGGTATTCCTCTAATGATGAGCTTTGAATCCTGCTAATAATTTTTTCAGCTTTAATGTGCTCTCCCGTATGCTGGTATATTTCAAGTAGATCAACTAAATAAGCAGGACTTTCACGGTATGAAGTGGGCGATCGTTCAAGTTGAAATTGTAAGTTTGTTATGAGCTCTACATTTTTTGACGATTTATAAAGGCGTAACACTATTTTTCGATATAAAGGGTATAAAGGCTTAAAATCAGGCTGTTGCAACAACAAAGACTCAGCCATGGCGCGTTGCTTTTGACTGCTACCTAAATCATTAGCAGTCAGAGCAACTAATGACACATATTGCCTGATAAACTCATCTGACAATAACAGCTCCCTATTCGACAAGCTGCTTGGAGTAAGCAAGCTTTGTATCGAAGATAGAGTTGAGTTATAAATATTTAGATAGTTTTCTTTATCTGTTGCACTTCGTGTTGTGCCTATCATTGTGGCGTTTTGATCTAGTTCGTTTAGTGTGAAATCACACGATAAAAGGTTGCAGTCTAATAAAGGTATTAATAGTTTAGTAGCTCCAAGCGCAGCAGCTAAATCATTCAGGCCAGCTTCTTTACCAAGTATTAATTGTGTTTGTTTAACTTCCCTGCTCGCAATTAAAGCAAGCTTCCGATCAGCAAGTACATATTCGGTTATTGCATCCTTGACGCCAAGACTGAGTAAACGTTTTTGTGCATCCGTAACTTGGCTATTTGCTATAAATTCTACGGGTAATAAAGCTATTCTTTCTATTGGTTTAGATGAATACCAGAACCAACTGCCACCGCTTAATAACAGAAAAAGAATCACAACAAGAGATAATCTTTTATTGAAAAAATTTTTGCTTAGGTTGTTATGATTTTTGTAACTTGTAACATCTACGGTCAAGTTGTCGAAACTAAGCGAGGCTAAAACGTCTCTAAACTGAGATGCGACGGCACGAGCGCTTTCAGGACGTTTGTCCACTTTAAATGCTAATAACTGTTTTAGTAAAGGCACTAAATCAGCAGATAGCTCTTTGATCGGTTCATAATTTGCGCAACAAGGGAATGATTTGATTTGTTTTGCTAAATCTTGCGCTGTACTGCTTGAGGCTTGTTTTGAATAAGCATGATAGCCCGTTAATAATTGATAAGCGATTAACCCTAATGAAAACAAATCACTACGAAAATCGATAGTTTGACTATTCAATTGCTCAGGCGACATGGCGTTTAAACTGCCATAATCATTGGTTATATCGGTTGCTTCTACTCCTTTGATTTTTGAGATACCGAAATCAGTTATTTTCACTGTGTCTTCATTACTAACTAGCACATTAGCCGGTTTCAAATCGAGATGTAATATACCTTTATCATGAATTGCAGCTAAACCATCACTAATATGAATGAGTATTTCTAGCTTTTCAGTCAGTGTAAGCCTCTGCTCTTTCATTATATGAGCTAACGTAGTCCCTTTAACATACTCCATTTCTAATAAAACTTGTTGGTCTCGATGAATGATTTTATAAAGCTGCACTATATTTGGGTGATTAAAACTCGCTATTAATTTTGCTTCACTGATGGCTCGCTCAGTATTGTCTTCAGCTAACTTCATGACTTTGAGTACGACTTGTCTATTCAGCTCTCGATCCGTTGCAAGGTATATCGTACTCATGCCTCCTTGCGCCAAGACTTGTATATTTTTATAGTAATCCTCTAACACAAACTACTCGATCCATCACATATAAATAATTAGTTTAGTATTCAATGTTAATTAAATGCAAAATTAATGTACACACTATGATAGAGTTATATTTCTATTCAAGGACTAAAAGAGAGTTATATGGCTATACTGGCTAGTTTAAACTCAGATGTGAGCTTTTATCTGCGCGACTTTCATCGCTTTGGTCGGCTAGCCCACTCTGTTGACACATTATTAAACTACCCAGAAGTGACACGTATTCATGCTGTAATAGAATGGGTCGAGCCACACTGGTATATTCGTGATCTAAGCAAAAATGGTATTTGGCTAAACGGGAAACGGCTTGATAAACAAATCAACTCCCCATTAGCCTTAAATGATCGTCTAAGCTTTTCAGAAATAAATAACTTAGATTACCAATTAACTTCTATCGATCCGCCCAGAGATCTTTTACTACCTATCAATGGCACAAACACACATTGTATTTTGCTCGAACGTTATCATTTTTTACCTGATAGCCAACACCCAACAGCCGTTATTTTTTACGATCCTGATAGGCTCTCTTGGTGCTATGAAAATACTGAAACTCACCAATTAGTTACTTTAGAAGATGGTCATCAAATAACAATAGGAGAGCAGCTGTGGCAGTTTTTTCAAGCTGAAATGACATCGCAAGAAAATACTCTGAATTTAAGCCCAACACCTATTAATGACCTTCAATTTATATTCAACTTGAGCCTAGATGAAGAGCAAACTGAACTCAAAATAAGACAACACAACACATTACTTGACCTAGATGTTCGCTCTCATCACTATCTCACCGTGCTGCTGGCTCGCAATAAACTGGCCGATATTGAAAATAAATTTGAGAAAGATGTACAGGGCTGGGTACCAGTTAAGAAATTAGCACGCGATCTTGGTATTAATGAATGCCATGTCAATATTCAGATCCACCGTGCGCGAAAACAATTTATGGAATCTTTCAATAATACACTCTCTGCTGATGTTTTGATTGAACGTAAACGAGGTAAAGTTCGTTTTGCAGGGAAGTGTTTTACAATTGTAAAGGGGCCGAATTGTGAATCAACAGAGCCTAAAAATTAAGAAATGGCTGTGGCAACGAGCTGAGCTACAGCCATTCATTGGTCGATTACTGAGCTATTATTTGTAGCGAACAATTGTAACTTACAGCTTTATTTATCAATGATTTAAATTCAAGGCTAAATGCCACAAGCGACTTATTCATAGGATAACATGCAATACACTTATCAAGCTCTTCTGTAAGCTGATTAAGCATACTTACTCGTATCGGATTTTCAGCCTCTAGGCCATATTGATGCTTCCAAAATCGCTGTAGTATAGGAGCATCATCTAACATCATTACATACTCATAACCATCATGCCAAAGTTCATCTGTCAAAGAACATTGAAATTCAGGCTCATCGAGATTTAATGTTGTAGATGATAGAACGACCTTTCTCATAATTATCTATTCCAAAATTAACATTAAGAACAGTTTCCTGGTGCACCATTTAGTTCAGGGAACTGAGTCACGACCTGTCCATCTGGTCTAATTATCAAGCGAGCGCACTTCTCTTGCTGAGTACCAACGACTATCCCCAAGTTAGCATCATACCTAATACGACCATCAGGCTGTACCGTTCGTGATTTATTCGTTGCATTTTGCACTTGTTCGCAAAATTTTTGTGCATCTTTAATTGTTGCACAATACTGAGGTAAAAATTGACTGGCTTGTACACCTGCAGTGCAATGCCTTAATTCAATATGAGCAAAAGATTGTGCTGTTACATCACATTTTGGGTCTGCAGCCGCCTGAGTCGCAGAAATAAATAGGCAGCTGATAAAGCTGCAATAGATAACCGAATTAATTAATTTCATTACTGTCTCCTTTGTAATCTAAATTGATAGGAAGTCACTCTTCCTTTCTCAATCTAGATACTAGGGAGAAATAATCCATAACAAAGTATTACACAGTGCTGGTAATACTTCGTAATAACAATCTCTAAATAGAAGACCTACCTTTTGGTGACTTGGTTGACATACCAAGTACACACCTACTTACACGATGTAACACAACTAAAAGGAAACGAGGATGTCTATTTATAAATTATCAGTTAAAAACGACTCAACTAACCCAACACGATTTGCAATTTTCCAAGAAAAGCCATCATTAGATGTTGGCGGTAATGTATTCACATTAGCTTGGTTTAGCAAGTACGCATATCAAGGAACAACTGCCGAATTTGCTTGGGAAATTGACTACAGTGCAATTTGGTCAAGACCAGGTCAAGAGCTTCGCCCTGGCGTTATCTGTAAAACATCACAATCAAAACGAGTTGATTTAGATGGTGCGAATACAGTCAGTTTAGGCTACGACAATGTTAATGATGCCTTTAACATGAGCTCTCCTGTTAAAGGCAATAGTGGTAGTATTTTTACAAATTGTGACGAGACAGTACCTAATTCAAACACCACGCCATCAGCTGCTGCGGGGATCGGTATTGCTATGAGTGGTGCGGGTACTTTTTTAGTCAGTACGCAACCAAATATGAATTTAACATGGACACCCAAGCCTAAATATTACCTTATTGCTGGTAACTTCAAAACTGGCGAAATTTTAGATACGCAAACAATCATGAACAGCGGCAGAGCCCTCGAAATTCCATATCAAGGAATTTTAACGCAGAGCGCAACCTTAAATAGCCAAAATGTTTTAGTACTAAATTAACGCTAATTTGTGTGCGCTGCTTGATGGCGCACACATTAATTGGAGGGAATCAGATATGGCTGTTCTAGATAATCAACATACTTATGATATAGATAGTTTATTATTTGCAATGCAACAAAGAAATTTAGTGTATAACCACGATTTTCGTTATTTTAGTAATCAAACAAATACCCAACCTATTAAGTATAACCACCCCGATGGCTGGGTATACAGTGATCCAGGCAGTGGTTCACAAATTAGCTCAGAAAATAACGGCTGTCGAATCGTTACCAGTACAGAAGAAAACGCCACAATGCGCTTTCGACAAAATATTCACGAGTTTCCAAGATGGAAAGAAACCCTATGTTCTGAACACATTAGCTGTGTGGCACAGTTAAATGTTAAAGGAAAAGGCGAGCTTCATTTTTGCTTGTCAGACGGTATTACATATGTCCAAAGAACATATACAGTCCAAAACAGTCAAGAGCTCAATATATCTACCGAATTAGATATTGCAATGGATGCGAAAACTGTTTTTGTTGAACTTTCTTGCTCTTCCCCGTCTGTCGTTATTTCTGTAAAAAAAATATTCGCAAACAAGGGCTATATAGCTTTAGCTAGCCTGCCTTGCATTGTTACAGGTGTCATTGGTGAGCGAAAACAATACGTAGCAACAGAACAAGCACCAGCGGAAGAACTACCTTTATGTGCTATACCAATTGCATTGAACAGTGATCAAACACGGCTAAACTCGGTCATAAACTATCGCTTTGGCAAGCAAGGAGAGTTCTCTTTATTACCTGATTTTAGAGGATATTTCAGCCGTGCTTGGGATAACTCAGCAGGTAGAGATAAAAATGCCAAACAACGTAAAATGTCAGGTGATTCGAATAATACGGGGGATCTAGTGGGTACAACAGAGCCCGACATATTTAAAGAGCATCAACATACCATTACTTTTAAGCCTGTAAATATGCTTAATCCTGAAAAAGGAGCCCCAGCCTATGGTGTTAATCCTACAGCGAGCACTCAAACTCAGATCACGACAGAGGGTGACCTTGAAACACGTCCAATCAATATTGCAGAATTATTTACAATTAAGTGGGCTTAATATCTTTTAGGAAGGTGTGCCAGAGCAATGACTAACTATACTTTAAAAGTTAAAAATAACTCCAGCAATGCAACGAGTTTTTGTGTCTTTATGACGTTGCCTGAAGAACAAGCTCAGAATAGTTCGTTCTATACACTGGCATGGATGGTTAAATATGCAGAACCAAATACAATGGTAAGATTTTCATGGAGCGATATCTTCAATGTTATTTGGTCACAACCTGGAAGCCATTTACAACCAGGTGTTGTTTGCGATGTTAGGGAACCTAGTTTCTCATCATTAAGTCGAAACATTAAAATAAACGCCGCTGCATCTCAATGCCTTGACATTAACCCGCCTGAAAAAGGATGTACGACATTACAATACAACAAAAAGCAGTTAAGTTACTGTTTTAGCACACTTGAAAAAAGCAACAATGGTCAAATAACGATCACCTGTGATTCTGAAGTACCTAACTCAAAAACTACATCATCTCAAATAGCCGCAGGTATTGGAATAGGGCTTTCGGGCTCAGGGTTATTCTTAGTTGATGCCCAACCTAATTTAACATTTATGTGGCCTGTGCCACCTTTTAAGTTTTATCTATCTTTTGGTTCTGTCAAATGGGGAGAAATTATTGAACCCGAATCATGGCTAGAGAGAGCTGTACTCGTTTCATTTAATGATACGACCGAATGTGAAGCCATCTTAAACATTAACAATCGCCTCGAAGTTATCAGGTAATACTCCACTTAACGGGGCATTACCTAAACGCTTTTACTTTATCTCAACACGCTGTGAGCGCATAACAACTTCATCATTTAGCTCAATACCGATCCCTGGCTCTTCTGATACTTGGAAGAAGCCATTTTTAGGTTGTGGATCTTGTATACATAGCTCACGGTTCCACTTTTTAATCGCATAGGTGTGATGTTCGTGAATTAAAAAGTTAGGAATAGCGGTTTCTAGGTGTAAGGAAGCAGCTGTTGCTACTGGGCCGCCACACACGTGAGCTTGAATACGCACATCAAAGATATCAGCATAATCACACACTTTTTTAGTTTCAGTAAAACCACCACACAGGCCTAAGTCTGGCTGTAATACATCAATACTTTGATCTTCTAAGTAAGGGCGCACACCCCAGCGGTTATACAAACGTTCACCACCTGCAATTGGCACCGCTACTTTATCAGCAACTTTTGCATGTAATGAATGATTTAAGTAGTTCACTGGCTCTTCGTAATACATACAATCGAACTCTTCAGCAATTTCACCAATTTGAATTGCTGATGTTGCGCCAGGTAAGCTGTGACATTCAAAAATAATGTCAACTTCATCACCTACCGCTTCACGAATAGCTTGCATACGCGCGCGATATAGCTTCATTTCTGCGCGAGAAATAATGTTAGTGCGATCGTAATAAGTATTGCCGTTTTTATCGTACTGGATAGGGTCAACTTTTACCGCATCATACCCTTCAGCCATGGCTTTTAGTGCTGCTTCTGCGTATTCCTGTGGGTGAACAAGTGCTTTGAATTCACTATCCCAGTCAAATTGTAGTTGCGATGCATAAGTACGAAGCTTATCGTTAACTTTACCACCTAGTAACTGGTAAACAGGTAAACCTAGCGCTTTACCCTTAATATCCCAAAGTGCGGTATCAATGGCACTCATTGCTGCATACACAACAGGCCCGCCACCTAAACCCCAAAAGCTTTCGCGTAGCATTCGTGACCATAGTTTTTCTGTTTGAAATGGGTCATGACCAATTAAAAAGGCATCAGCCATTTCTTTAATCATTGCCGCAGCTGCGCTATGACCTAAATCATAAGCCAGACCCGCTTCACCCACACCGCTAATACCTTCATCGGTGTGAATACGCACAAAAACAGGTGTCCAAGCAGGTCTGTCTGGACAATGAATATCGAACACTTCGACGCGATTAACTTTCATTGGTTACTCCTTACTGAGCAAAACTAGGATCAAGACGATAAGCTTTACGCAGCATTGCCGGCCAAGCTAGCTGCCCACCGGTGCTGCCGCTGTGCACGACATTCGCTTGATTATAAATATTATCGATAATAGGTTGTGGTACAGGGATTGCCGTTTGACCACTGGCTTGAATCGCCAATTGAATTTCACAGGCACGCTGCAAATCATAAAAGCGCATAAACGCATCACCGACTGTTGGGCCAACAGTTAAGCCGCCGTGGTTAACCAATAGCATGTGATTGGTGGTGCCTAAATCATCTTGCAAACGCTTTTTCTCGTCACTGTTTACCGCTAAGCCTTCGTAGCCATGATAAGACAATGAAGGTAATGAAAACATTGAATACTGGCTTAGTGGCAACAGACCTTTCTCTTGGGTTGCCACAGCAATGGTTTCTTTTGTGTGTAGATGAATAACGCAGTGAGCATCATCACGTACTTCGTGAATAGCACTATGAATTGTGAAACCTGCAGGGTTAATCTTAAACGGCGTGTCATCAAGAATATTACCGGCTAAATCAACCTTAACTAGGTTGGATGCTGTCACTTCATCAAAACTTAAACCAAAGGCATTGACTAAGTAATGATCTGTACCTGGTAAACGTGCCGAAAGGTGAGTGTAAATTAGATCACCCCAACGAAAGTGTTCCATCAAGCGGTAACATGCCGCTAAATCGACACGTAACTGCCATTCTTGTTCAGATACTTTATTTTTTAAATCGAGTTTTGGTAAGTCAAACATGGAAAACCTTGTATATGTGACACTGCACAAATAGATGTATAGAAGTCTAAATAACTATTTAATGATAATCAATAGCTGATACAAAAAGGCCACATCAATTGATGTGGCCTTTAAAAATAACAAACGAAGATTATTTTACTTGCGATAAGTAGTCTGCGATTGCTGACATTTCTTCTTCAGATACATTTGCAACCATTGCTTTCATTGCTGCAGCCATACCATTACTACGCGCACCAGACTTAATGTCTTTCATTTGTGCAAGTAAATATTCTTTATTTTGGCCATTTAATTTAGGGTATTGCGCCATAATTGGTGCTTTACCTTCAGCACCATGGCAAGTTTGGCAAAGTTTTGCTGTGTAAAGTGTGGCACCATCAGCTGCCATTGAGTTAAACGAAAAGCTAGCAGCCATTGCTAAGCTTGCCCCACATAGTATTTTAGTTATCTTGCTCATTGTATCTTCTCTTTGTGACGGGTTAGAAAACATTTTCTTTAGTGTAGACCATGATTTAGGAATATTGCACCCGAAAAAAACACATTATTGTTACCGCAACTTAAACACCCTATACAGTAACTGTATTTACCAGATTAAATCATCAGGTACTTCGAAATCAGCATAAGGATCATCTTCATCCTTTTGCTTATCTTCTGGTTCAACATGGAACACTATATATTCTTCGCTGACTTCAGCGACTTTTCGTGCTGGTTCATCTTCCAGTACAAAAAACTGACCTTCTAAAACACAAATCGCGAGGCGACCACCCGCAAGGGCTTTTTGTGTTTTTTCATTTACGTCCAACTCTTTCACTTTGTTTTGGTACGTAAAATTGAAAGTGCGATCACCACGGATCTCATCTTGGTTGTGGTGCTCTAAAATTTGCTTAACGCGTGCAACTTGTTCACGCTGCTTCTGCTCTTCTAAACGCGCTTTATTTAACTCATCTGCTTTTTTTTGCTGTTCGAGTTTAGTTTGCTCAATGTGCTTTTGTAAATCGCTGGGGTTACTGGTGGCGCCTTTCTTTTTTTTCTTTTGCTGTTTGCGCTTTTCAGTTTTAGCTACCTTAGCTTTATGCGAAGTAGTAAGCCCCGCCTTAAGTAATTGATCTTGTAATGAACCCATAACGAAATTCCAATAATAAAATGCCTAATTAAGGCTATTTTAATCAGCTATGCAAACAAATAACAGTATTGACTCAACTTGATTCCATGATATCTACTTTAACGCCTTGAGATTAACACGCGATGAAATCATGACACCTTGATTTAACGCAATATTTATTATCTTAATCGCCTTTTAACTTGTAAAAAAAACCATACCCGATAAGCTTATGCTTTATCTTTAGGGAGCTAAAAATGCAGCTGCGACATTTGTTACTTTGCTCTGTATTTATTTTCTTTGTTTTATACGCCCCACAACCCTTACTCGGATTATTTGCCAGGCATTTTTCTGTATCACCTGCCACTGCTGGCAGTTTAATGACTGCGACTATGCTGCCGTTAGCCATTGCACCTTTAGTGTATGGCTTGTTTTTAGCTAAACGAAACCCCTTAACAATTTTAAAGATTGCCATGTTTGTGTTAGCTGTAAGCTGCGTTGCGTTCACCTACGCACCAAGCTTTAAGCTATTGCTATTAATACGCTTTATTCAAGGGCTTACTCTACCTGCAGCACTCACCGCCATGACAAGCTACATTGGTGTAACTTATCAGGCCGATGAGCTACAGCGTAATATGACGCTCTATATTGGCAGCACGATTGTCGGTGGTTACTTTGGTCGTATGCTTGCCGCTTTATTTACTGACTTTTTAAGCTGGCAAAGTTTTTATTATGTGATTGCGTTAGGATTAATCATATTTGCAATCGCCATTCCCAAAGCAAGCAAAGGTGCGAGCATTCATGCAGCTAAATCGCCGCTATTGTATCTAAAACAATTAAAAGATCCGCTGGTATTAAAGCTCTACGGAGCGGTGTTTTGTATGTTTTTTTGCTTTGCAGCATTACTAAACTACCTACCATTTATCCTGCAAGACAGTTTCGCTATCACGAATACTCGAGATATTGGCCTTGTTTATAGCGGTTATTTGCTTGGTGCACTAGCATCTATAGCGACACCTTGGCTATTACGTAAATCATCAACACCTTGGCGCTTACTAACTTGGGTATTTGTATTTTATAGCCTGACGATGGTGCTATTGATGAGCCAACAGTTATTACTTTTTGTGATTGCTTTTACTGGCTTTTGTGGCGCAATGTTTGTGATCCACTCAAGTGCTGCGCCTTTAGTAAATAAAATCAGCAGCGCACCTGCCAGTGTAACGAATGGTGGATATGTCTCTTTTTATTACAGCGGCGGTGCTTTAGGCTCTTTGCTGCCGGGGCTGGTATACCAACATCACGGCCAAGTTGCATTTATGGCGGTATTGCTGTTGGTATGTTTAGTCGGCCTCAGCTTAGTTTATTTAGCTGGTAAGAAAACAATACGGGCTTGATGCCCAGTGCTTTCGAAAAATAATTCTAAATCATCTTTTTTCATTAGCCATGTCGCGGTATTTTCAAACGGATGGCAATGAAATAGTTCGTTAAACCACACTTCTTGATCGAGCCACAGTGTGACATTATTTTGTTTATCGTTTAACAGTGCCAACATGGACACACAACCAGGTGGCACTTTTAAGTAACGCGCTAATCGCTCATCAGATGCAAAACCCAAACGAGAAAGCCCCTGCATTTGTGCTATTGCTTTTAAATCTAATTGTTTGTCATGCGCTGTGATCACTAAAAAATGGCGTTTTCCTTCATTATCACGCAAAAATAAATTCTTTAATCGCGTGCCAGGTCTATTAACCATGAACTTGTCGGCATCTAAACTGCCATGTAATGGTGGGTGCTCAATCACATCATAGTTAATATCTAACTGAGCTAATGCAGCGGCAAGCTTGGTTTTATCTGCATACATTTACAAACAACGTCCTCGTAGTTGTACACTTAAGTCACGCCAAAGCACATCATCAATAATATGCTCATCGTTGCAATACTCTCGCGCCTTAAGTTCTTGGTTTAATAATTCAACGGCTTGATCTTCAAGCATCAGTTTTAAACTGCTCGATTCTTCAAAATACTCTTGCTCGGCAAAATCTTTAAACTGTCTTCGCGTTAATGGCTTATCAAGGTTTAGTGGCTTCCTGCCTTGTGCTTTCACAGAGACGACGTATGCAAAAATTTTGCTACCTTGTTCATCATTTTTGCCGTAAAACTGTTTGTTATTAATTTCGAAAGGAGGCGCGTCGTCTTGACTGGCGCAAGCCGTTAGTAGAATAACCAAAAGCCATGCTATTTTTTTCATTATTGGATAAGCCTTGAACAGTATATGCTCATTAGTCTATCAAAAATAAAAGACTTAGGTAAAAATTCGATGATTTTTTAAAAAACACTTGACCAAATAAACAAAAATAATTAAAGTTCACCCCGCTTGAGACGCAAGACTTAAGCATCCTGTATTTTAGGAATGTGGGGCTATAGCTCAGCTGGGAGAGCGCCTGCCTTGCACGCAGGAGGTCAGCAGTTCGATCCTGCTTAGCTCCACCACTTTCCTACTCTTCTTTAGGCAATCTGCCGAGTTACCAACTAAAAGCATCATCTATTTAATCAGTCTTATTATTGTCTTCGTTTTATATCAGACATAAAAAAACCGAGCAAAGCCCGGCTTTTAGAAGTAGTTACTTTTTAGCGATTATTCACGAATTTGACCTTCGCCATTCACTAAGTATTTTTCAGTTGTAAGCGACTCTAGCCCCATAGGACCGTAAGCATGTAGCTTAGTGGTCGCAATACCAATCTCAGCACCTAAGCCTAACTGTGAACCATCAGAAAAACGCGATGACGCATTAACCATCACAACAGACGCATCAACACTGCGCTGGAATAACTCTGCTGCTGCTTGGTCCTTAGTACAAATGACTTCTGTGTGGTTTGAACCAAATTGAGCAATATGATCAATCGCTCCAGCAAAATCTGGCACAACCTTAATGGCGATTTCTAAGTCTAAGTACTCTTCGCCAAACTCATCATCAGCAAGCACTGTCGCGTTGTCAAAATATTCAGCCGCTTTTGCATCTGCATTTACTTTCACGCCTTCTTGACGAAGCACAACAGCACACAGGTTTAAAAACTCATCAGCAATATCTTGATGTACAACTAGGCCTTCTAATGCGTTACACACACCAGTACGCTGAGTTTTACCATTTAACAGCAAGTTAATGGCTACATTCAGATCAGCCTCTTTATCAACATAAAGGTGACACACACCTTTGAAGTGTTGAATAACAGGAATGGTACTGTTTTCAGTTACAAAGTTAATTAGACCTTCGCCACCTCGTGGGATGATTAAATCAATTGTGTCACGCTGCTGCATAAGTTCCATTAATAAGCCACGATCAGGGTCTGGGATCACTGAAATCAATGCAGCAGGCAAGCCATGCTTTTCAAGTACTTTATGCATCACACTCGCAATGGCTTGCGAGCTACGTAGTGCTTCTTTACCACCACGTAAAATAACACCATTACCAGATTTAAAGCATAGGGCACCTGCATCAGCCGTCACATTTGGACGTGCTTCATAAATCATACATACAACACCAAGTGGTACGCGCATCTTGCTAATCTTAATACCATTTGGACGCTCTGAGATTTCACGTAATTGACCCACAGGATCATCAAGGCTAACAATTACTTCGATGCCTTCAGCCATTGCTTCAATACGCTCGTCGTTAAGCGTTAAACGGTCAATCATTGATGCTGCAAGGTTGTTATCACGTGCTGCCGCTAAATCGCTTTCGTTCTCTTTGATGATAAAGGCTTTGCTTTCACGTAACGCCTGTGCCATCTCAGTTAAAACTTGATTTTTAGTGGCTGTATCAAGCAAAGCTAACTGGGTTGCAGCTTTTGCAGCTTGACTCGAAATATCCGTAATTAAACTCATGACTTCTCCAATAATGCGATATCTTTCTCTGAAACAACGGGGCCGATTGAATCTTGCATTTTTTCGCTAAATTCACTTTGCTCGTTGTCAGCAATAAAATTCAATAAACAGCTACTGTAATTCGCTGTTGCTTTTGCTAGACGTGTACCATCGTCACTACGAACTAAAATAGTATCGCCTACGCCAAATTCTCCGTGCACCGCAACAATTTCATCACTGCGAATACACCCATCCTCATGACTGTCAGACTCATCAAACGAGCCTTCAACGACAACTTCTCCCTGCTCATTCGCAGTGTGTGTCATCCAATGCACCGCTTCTTGCATTGGTTTTTCATAAGGCATAAAAATAGTGCCAGGGTTGTCACCTTCAAGCAGGCGATTAAAGGTTTCTTCTTTGAAACCATTTAAAATAAAGGTTGTAATTCCGTGCGATGTCGCCTTCTCTGCCGCTTCAATCTTGGTTTTCATACCGCCTGTACCAACTGCACTGGTTGCACATCCTGCCATTGCATAGATTGACTCATCGATACTTTCTATTTCAGGTAATAATAGAGCATCATCATGCAAGTTCGGGTTTTTGTCATAAAGACCATCAACATCTGAAAAAATCATCAGAGCATCTGCGTCTGCTGCCGCTGCAACCATCGCTGATAAATTATCATTATCACCTACTTTTAAATCATCCGTAGTGACCGTATCATTTTCATTAATGATAGGCAGCACACCGTGTTCGAGTAAAGTGAACACCGTTTCACGAATGCTGGTATAACGCTCACGGTCTCGTAAATCACCGTGTGTTAATAATATTTGCGCAGAAGGGAAGTCGAAAAAACGATCCCACATAGCCATCATTTCTGTTTGACCGGCAGCTGCCATTGCCTTTTTCATCGTTACCGAGCGAGTTTCTTGCTCAGGAAATAAGTGCGAACCTGCTGCCACCGAACCAGATGATACTAAAATCACTTCGATACCTCGTGCTCGACAGCGAACGATGAACTGCGCAATGGTCAATAAATAACGTGAACGACACCCATCTTGTTCCGGTGCGATCAATGCGCTACCAACTTTAAGTACAATACGTCGCCATTTAAACTTTTGCATAACTGTTCAACTTTTCCATTTTACTATCTGTTCAGCGTCATCAAAGCCGCTGATTAAAAGACTCACGTTTAGAAAAACTAAACGTGCTGAGTATTCTCACTTTGTCACAGACACTTATCTGCACACGCAACTAGTCCGCGCATGGACTGCGTTTAGATATAGCACAACTTTTATTCAGTCAGTAGACCAAACGGTTATAAACCATAAGTTGATAAAAAAAGATAAGTGTTGTTTATGTATCGCTGTAAAAAGCTGTGTGCGGCTTTTATTAATAACAACATACATAGAGCCTATACAATCTGGTACACCGACAGATAGGGTGTAGATTGTATGACCGAGATTTAGCCGCCACGATGGGAGCTAAACATTGATAAGATAATGAACTTTTATTGTATTCAACTCGTAATAAATACGCACTGAACAATCGTCAGCTCATTTCTATTTAATTAGAAAACAAAGTGTATAAAACACGATATATAAAGCAAACAACTGATTTCTTAGAGCCTACACTCTAATTACTAATGAAAAGTAAAGTTAATCATTTAGATATCAAATTGTTTGAACACGAAATATAATACGGTATAAAGAGGTGAAAGATCAAGGGCAAATATTAATCACTAATTTTATACTTACCATAAATATAGAAAATAGTTCATACTTAACAAATAGTTAAATGCATACACTTTATTATTAATAATTTTTCATCACCTTATGGCAGTTTTGTTTTCAATAACAGCCCAAAAAGTATTAATAACGACTAAAATCGTAGTTAGAGTAATAAGTTTTCTTGTGTCTATGGCGGTGAGTAAGCTTTAATAGGTAAGCAATTTTATTTGTAAGTCAGCGACAATTTATCGTCATCAATAGCAATTATCTATGATGTTGGTGCTTAAGCTAAAAGGATAATTCATTCTATGTCAGCAATTTATATAGCAGGGATCGCCTTGTGTTCTGTAATAGCACAGTGGGTAGCGTGGGCGTTTCGTGTACCGGCTATTTTATTTTTACTTCTAACGGGTTTATTACTCGGACCTTTCAGTGGCGTTCTTGAACCCGACGCCCTTCTGGGTGACTTGTTGTTCCCCGTGGTCTCGTTGAGTGTTGCAGTCATTCTCTTTGAAGGCTCGCTGACATTGCACTTTAAAGAACTTAAAGGCATAGGAAAAGTTGTCCGAAATCTCTGCTCCATCGGCATGATAACCACCTGTATTATTATTAGTTTAAGCGCATATTGGATCTTAGAACTTAATTGGCGAGTCGCCGCAGTACTAGGGGCTGTGCTTGTTGTTACAGGACCCACAGTTATCGCACCTTTACTTAATTCAATGCGCCCTAACCAAGATATCGACCGCATCCTCAGGTGGGAAGGCATTGTCATTGACCCCATAGGAGCCCTATTCGCAGTCCTTGTCTTTGAAGCCGTTATGCTTGTTGGGCAAGGGGAAGTATTAAGCCATACAATTATTGCTTTGTTTAAAACCTTAGGGGTTGGCTTAACGATTGGTGTAGTCGCAGGTTGGTTAACAACCTTACTGATTCGCCGTGAATGGTTACCTTTTGAGTTACATAAATTTGGTATTTTGGCATTGGTATTGATTAGCTTTACCGTATCAAATCACCTCAGCCATGAATCGGGATTATTGGCTGTAACTGTATTTGGCATTTGGCTAGCCAATCAAGATGACTTAGAAATAGACTCCGTGCTTGAGTTTAAAGAAGACTTATCGATGATCTTAATCTCATCGTTATTTATATTACTTGCCGCACGTTTACAGCTTTCAGACTTAATGATGTTACACAGTGATGTGTTTATTTTCTTAGCTATCGTGCTATTTATCGCGCGCCCTGCATGTATCGCTATTTCAACTATCGGCTCAGACCTGCCATTAAAGTCTCGCCTTGTTCTTTCATGGATAGCACCAAGAGGTATCGTCGCAGCCGCTGTGGGCTCAGTGTTTGCACTGAGCATGGTTGAAGCAGGTATCGCGGACGCAGAGAAAATCGTGCCGCTGATTTTCACGGTAATCATCGTCACTGTAGTACTGCAAAGCCTGACAGCTACACCACTGGCTAAACTATTAAAAGTGCGTCAACCTGCACCAAATACTATTTTAATTATTGGTGCAAACCATGTTGCACGTGCCATAGCATGTGGACTGAAAGAACAGAATATTCCTGTGCATCTTTCTGATCCAGCATGGGAGAACTGTAAAATGGCACGTATGGATGGCCTGCCCTGTTACTATGGTAATCCACAGTCTGAACATGCCGAACGTTATTTACCCTTAACAACCATTCGTAGTGTTTTAGCACTTTCACCAAACCGTCACCATAATGCATTGGGTGTGCAGTATTTCTCGCATTTGCTAGATGAAAAGGATGTATTTTCTCTTCGCTCTTCAACTAACCACGCTAAAGCAAACAAAGATAGCGCAACATTTTTGTCTCGCCAGATTCTATTTGGTGACAATGGCGCATATGCACGTTTAAGCAGTCTAATTGCCAAAGGCGGTAAAGTGAGTGCTACACGCATTTCAGATGAGTTTAGCTGGGAGCAATATAAAGAAGTTAATAGTGAAGCTATTCCGTTATTTATTTTAAACGGTGAAAAAGATGATGATGACGACTCTCCTGTTCGTATTAGACCATTTACTACAAATATGGAGAAAACACCGCAAGTAGGTGAGCGCATCGTTGCTTTACAACCACCCAAGTTATCGGTGCTTAAAGACCCTAGCCAGAGCAAAAATAAAGATAAAAAAGAAGATAAATAATAATAGGCCAGCATATGCTGGCCTTATTTTTAGCAGTTTAAATTACATAGGTAAACGTGCGCGCCGAACCACACTATCAGGCATTTTTTGCGCAAGTTTTGCTAGTAATTGCTCGACTTTTTTATGCTGCGCTTTATCTGCAACCATAGAGTGAAACAACCAACGATAAGCATCCTCATAGTCTCTTGGGCTACCATATCCTTGGTTGAATAGCTTAACTAAGCGCATTTGTGCTTTTAAGTTGCCTTGTGCAGATGCTTCACGCAAATAGGTCACGGCCATGGCTTTATCTTGCTGAACCAACCGCCCAACATCATAATAGCGGCCAAGTTGTTCTAATGCTGCTGCTAACCCTTGCTCAGCGGCTTGACGCATATAATACACACCCAGCTCTACGTTACGATCAACACAAACGGCATAGGCCAGCATATCGCCATACAGGAACTGATACGATGGTAGCGCCATTTTATTGGCTCGCGCTTCAATATCTTGTACTAACTGGCAATCATCTGCCTTCACACGTGCTAAATGTGTATTTTTATTAATAAGCCCTATTAGCTCGCTCTCTGTATACAGAGGTACCGCAGAAATAGGCTCTTCAGCCATACTTAGGCTTGAAAAGAGTAATGTTAAAGGCAATAAAACACGCATCAAAATCACTTAAATAAAGTCAGTCTTAGCAAATAATATACAATTATCATTCCAGAGTGAATTTTAGGCACAAAAAAAGCTGCCGAAGCAGCTTTTTTAGTATCTATGATGATTATGCAAACGGGTTGCGTAATACCATAGTCTCTACACGATCAGGACCAGTAGAGATGATATCAACTGGAACACCCGTGATTTCTTCAATACGCTTGATGTAATCAAGTGCCGCTTTAGGCAACTCATCAACTGAGGTTACACCTACTGTGTTTTCTGACCAGCCTGGCATCTCTTCGTATACTGGCGTTACTTTCTCGTAACCTTCAGCAGCTAATGGCGTAACGTTCGTTACTGTGCCATCTTCTAACTGGTAACCTGTACAGATTTTTAAGGTTTCTAAACCATCTAGAACGTCTAGTTTAGTTAAACAGAAACCTGAGATGCTGTTGATTTGAACCGCACGGCGCATTGCCACTGCGTCTAACCAACCAGTACGGCGTAAACGACCTGTCGTTGCACCGAATTCATGGCCTTTCTCACCTAAGTGCTTACCTACTGAATCTTGCTTATCAAGACCATCGTAAAGCTCTGTAGGGAAAGGACCAGAACCCACACGTGTTGTGTAAGCTTTGATAATACCTAGTACGTAATCA
The DNA here is from genome assembly GCF_032716425.1 of Pseudoalteromonas sp. N1230-9. Taxonomy (NCBI): domain Bacteria; kingdom Pseudomonadati; phylum Pseudomonadota; class Gammaproteobacteria; order Alteromonadales; family Pseudoalteromonadaceae; genus Pseudoalteromonas; species Pseudoalteromonas sp. N1230-9. The sequence continues at coordinate 258,801 of NZ_CP090419.1, read as the reverse complement.
AGGTGTAATGGACCAAAACCAGCACCTGTTGCTACACCACCAGCCGTTGTGTTTGATGATGTTACATACGGGTAAGTACCGTGGTCGATATCAAGCAATGTACCTTGCGCACCTTCAAATAAGATGTTGTCGCCCGCTAAACGCGTTTGATCAAGTAGCTCAGTTACATCAACAACCATTGCTTTTAAGATATCAGCAATAGCCATTGCATCATCAAATGTCTTCTGGAAATCAACTGGCTCTACTTTGTAGTAATGCTCTAGCGTGAAGTTATGGTATTCCAATACTTCTTTTAATTTACTCGCGAATAATTCAGGATTGAATAAATCGCCAACACGTAAACCACGACGTGCTACTTTATCTTCATAAGCTGGACCAATACCACGACCTGTAGTACCGATTGGCTTATCGCCACGTGCTTTTTCACGGGCTAAATCTAATGCAATGTGGAAAGGTAAAATAAGCGGACACGCTTCACTAATTAATAAACGCTCACGCACAGGCACGCCACGCTCTTCTAGCATGCCAATTTCTTTCATCAACGCTTCTGGTGATAAAACAACACCATTACCAATCACACACTTAACATTGTCACGTAATACACCCGATGGAATAAGGTGTAAAACCGTCTTTTCACCGTTAATTACCAGAGTGTGGCCTGCGTTATGACCACCTTGATAACGAACTACTAAAGATGCTTTGTCTGTAAGGAGGTCAACTACCTTACCCTTACCTTCGTCACCCCATTGGGTGCCTAGTACAACAACGTTTTTACCCATTGCAAATTCACTTAGAAAAAATTAGGACGAGATTTTACCAGAAAACGAGGTGAAAGATCACCCCGTTTAGCTTATTTTTTCTGCGGTCGGCTTTTTATCATCATACTCACTAAAACAACCACAGCCAGAACAGGGGCTTATAAATCTATAACCCGTAGAAATTAGTTTAGAACTGAAATAAAAAAGCCCTGCAAAAGTGCAGGGCTTTCATCATCAGATGTTTAATTACTGGGCATTTGCGCCTTTCATGTAATTAAAGAAATCACTATCTGGAGAGATAACCATAACATCTTGCTTATCTTTAAAGGTCTTCTTGTAAGCTTCGAGACTACGCACAAAACCAAAGAACTCAGCATCTTTGTTATACGCATTGGCATAGATACCCGCCGCTTCTGCATCACCTTGACCGCGTACAGTACGCGCATTACGCTCGGCATCTGCCAGCATAACTGTTACGCGACGATCAACCTCAGCACGAATTGTTTCTGCCTTTTCTTGACCTTCAGAACGGTGCTCTTTCGCCACAGCAGTACGCTCTGCGCGCATACGTTGGAAGATTGAACTACTGACTTCTTGTGGTAAGTTAATTTGCTTAACACGCACATCAAGTACTTCAATACCTAACTCTTGCGCACTTTCTGAAGCTTGTACTAACGCTTCTTCCATAAGCTCACTACGCTCACCTGAAACAATTTCTTTAATGGTACGAGAACCAAAGTTAGTACGTAGACCATTGTTTACCTTTTGCTTTAATAGCGTTTCAGCATACTGCTTATCACCACGAGCACGTAGGTAAAATGCACTAAAGTCGTTGATACGCCATTTCACGTATGAATCAACAATTAAGTCTTTTTTCTCGCTTGTTACAAAACGATCAGGTGCACCATCTAATGTTTGGATACGTGCATCTAAACGGCGTACTTGACTGAAAAATGGCACTTTAAAGTTCAAGCCTGGGCCGTAAACTACTGCTGTGTCATTACTGTCTTTCTGCACTTTACTGAACAACAATACAATCGCCTTTTCACCTTCTTGTACGACAAAAATAGATGAAAAAGACATAACAACCGCAAGGGCAAGTATTACTAAACTAAAATTTTTCATTTTGCTTATCTCCCCTCATTAAAGCGATCAGTTGCAAAACGGTCATTACTCGAGTTAACCGTACTGTTGCGTGATGTATTCAACTTGTTGCGCAAATCTTTGATATCACTTGAACTTGGCAGTGCAACACGGGTCGCGGTGCCTTGCTTTTCCATAATTTTATCAAGTGGTAAATACATCATGTTATTACCGTTTTTCACATCAACAAGTACTTTAGAGCTATTACCAAGTACTTCTTCCATTGCATCGATATACAAGCGTTTACGCGTTACTTCTTTAGCTGCTTGGTATTCTGGTAATAGCTTTTCAAAGCGTGCTACCTCACCTTGCGCTTCTAATGTAATGCGCTCGCGATATGCTTCAGCTTCTTGCGTCATACGTGTTACTTGACCACGGGCACGCGGCTCTATCTCACGGGCATAAGCTTCTGCTTCACGGATGAAACGTTCTTCATCTTCTTGTGCTGCAATGGCATCATCAAAGGCATCTTTTACTTCACCTGGTGGGCGTGAGTCTTTAAAGTTCACGTCGCTGACAATAATACCGAGGTTATACGGCTCGATAATTTTGTTTAGCTCATCCCACGTTTGTTGACGAACGACCTCACGACCTGTTGTTAATACTTGGTCCATTTTCACATGACCAATAACATAACGAAGTGCGCTATCGAGCGCTTGTTGTAGGCTGTGATCAGCATCCGTTACACTGAACTTATATAGGTGAGGATCGATAACACGATACTGCACTTCAAACTCTACATTTACGACGTTTTCATCTTCTGTCAGCATAAAGCCTTTCGCAGATAAAGAGCGTACCGCCTCAATATCAACCGGAATGACACGTTCGATGAACGTCATTTTCCAACGTAAGCCTGGCTCTGCAATGCGACTAAACTGACCAAATTGTAAAACAATACCGCGCTCAGCTTCTTTAACTGTATAAATACCACTTAATGCCCAAACGATGATGGCAATAATTAATATGAAAGAAATGCCTGCGCCACCAAGTCCGCCGCCGTTTTTACCTGGCTTGTTACCACCAAATAAACCGCCAAACTTGTTGCCGAATTTACGCAGTACCTCGTCTAAATCAGGTGGGCCTTGATCTTTTCCGCCTTTGTTATTCCACGGATCTTTATCATTGCCATTATTACCCGGTTCATTCCAGGCCATAGCTATACTCCATTGTTATCTAAATGAATTGGGTTAAATCTATCAAATCTACAGCATTTCTCATACTAAAATTAACAAATGCTGACGATTTTTAGTCCGTAACTATAAAAGAATCGAGATCCTGTCCCATTTCTTTTTTCAAACGATTCCACTCAGCCATCGGTAAACGAACCGAAAGCAACCAGTTACCATGTTCATCAAAGCACTCTTCATGAACGGCATTTAGGTTAAATAGTGCAGCTCGAATACGACCATGCTGCGGAGGTAATTTAAGTGACTCTGCCAGCATTTTCTTTGCTAGCAGCTCATTAATTGCCTCTGACAATAACTCACAACCCACACCCGTTCGAGCAGATAACCACACTCTAATCGGCTGGCCTTCATCGTTTCTATCTATACGTGGCGCAACGTCATCTAGCGCATCAATTTTGTTATACACTAATAATTGCGGCACTTCATCTGCTTCAATTTCTTTTAAAACTGACTGAACTTGCTCAATATTCTCTTTACGGCGCGGGTCTGCTACATCAATAACATGTAGCTGTAAATCAGCTTCACGGGTTTCAGTTAATGTTGCTTTAAAAGCTGCCACTAAATCATGTGGTAAGTGACGAATAAATCCAACTGTATCCGCGAGGATTACCGGACCTACATCGCCAATATCTAACTTACGCAATGTTGGATCAAGTGTTGCAAATAATTGGTCAGCTGCATACACATCTGAATCTGTTATTCTATTAAACAGGGTCGATTTGCCTGCGTTAGTGTAACCAACTAACGAGACTGTGGGTATTTCATTACGGGTACGCGCTCGTCGCCCCTGTTCACGTTGCACAGCAACCTTATCTAAACGTGCACGAATATTCTTAATCCTTGCACGTAAAAGTCGCCTATCGGTTTCAAGCTGCGTCTCACCAGGACCACGTAAACCTATCCCACCTTTTTGGCGCTCAAGGTGAGTCCAACCACGGATCAAGCGTGTTGAAATGTGACGTAGCTGAGCCAACTCAACTTGAAGTTTACCTTCATGAGTACGCGCTCGCTGGGCAAAAATATCAAGGATCAAACTCGTACGATCAAGTACACGACACTGACAAACGCTCTCTAAGTTACGTTCCTGTGACGGGCTTAGTTGATGGTTGAAAATAATGACATCTGCATTGTGGATTTTGACAGTTTCAGCGATCTCTTCTGCTTTTCCGGTACCGACGAAAAGTTTCGGATGTGGTGCTTGACGACTGCCTTGCACAATCGCCAAACTACTAACACCAGCAGAAGATACCAACAACTCTAATTCATGAAGATCTTCACGATCCCCTTCTTTAGGTAAGTCGATATGAACTAAAACTGCCTGTTCGCCGGCTTCATAACGGTCAAACAAGCATTACGCTCCTAAATTTAAAAATTTCCAGGCTCTTGCTCTTCTGAATCATCGCTTCCTTGTGCACCTTGGAAGTTAACAGTACGCGCTGGAACTACGGTAGAAATAGCGTGTTTATACACCATTTGATTCACGGTGTTTTCAAGTAAAATAACAAATTGGTCAAATGACTGGATTTTACCCTGTAACTTAATGCCATTAACCAAAAAGATTGATACTGGAATGCGCTCACGACGTAACGCATTCAAAAATGGGTCTTGTAACGACTGGCCTTTTGCCATGTTATTTTCCTTCGTTCTAGGTGTTATTATAATTAAGTAGCTGAACTAATTTAACAAAGCTAAAAATTTTTCAACTACTACTAGCTTAGCGAACTTACTACACGTTGCAAGTTTTCTTCATCACCCGTGGCCAACCATGTAACATCAGGCCAACCTCTTAGCCAAGTTAACTGCCTCTTGGCAAGCTGGCGCGTGGCAGCAACACCACGAAAGACCATTTCATCATAGTCAATTTCGCCTGCAATGTAATCCCACATTTGTCTATAACCTACGCAACGAATCGAAGGTAGATCTGGGTGTAAATCCTTACGTTTATATAGGGATGAAACTTCATTTTCAAACCCCTGTTCAAGCATTATTTTAAACCTTTTCTCAATTCGCTGGTGTAAAACGCTGCGATCGGCAGGCGCGATAGCAAATTGATGAAAAGTATAAGGAAGCGCTGGCTGCTTTTGTTTTTGTAGCTCTGTCATTGTTTTGCCAGTTATACGAAAAACTTCGAGCGCACGATTAATACGTTGTGAATCATTTTCACTCATTTTATTCGCAGCCTCAGGATCGATTTTAACGAGCTCTGCGTGCAAATGTGGCCAACCAAACTGCTTTGCTTCCTTTTCGAGTTCAGCCCGCACTTCGGGTGATGCCTCTGGTAGTGGCGACAAACCATCAATCAATGACTTAAAGTACATCATTGTACCGCCAACTAATACAGGTACTTTACCTTGCTTATGAAATAGATCAATCTTTTCAATCGCATCGCGACGAAAATCAGCAACTGAATAACTTTCTGCAGGATCAATAATATCAATTAGATGATGAGGCGCTCGTACTAATTCATCAGCATCTGGCTTGGCTGTACCGATATTCATATCTTTGTACACCAGCGCTGAATCCACACTGATTATTTCTGTGTTTAAATGCTCACACAGCGAAATTGCTAAGTCTGTTTTCCCTGCAGCGGTTGGTCCCATTAAAAAAATCACGGGTAAGTTATTCAAGCCTAAATACCTTGCTTAGTTTAAAAACTGAGATAGTTCTATTTTAACCGCTTTTTGACGTAAACGTTGCATAGTTTGTGGATTATTTTCTAACCGAGCAACTTGCTCCATAAAGGCTTGGCTTGTGTAATAACGTGTCGGAATTTGCTGAGCTAACCAATTTAGCCATGCATCGAGGGAACTTGGCGAGGTTTTGCAAGCAATGATGAGCCGCTCAATAGCATTGCTAACATCAAGTAAATAGACACAAGGCGGAAGCTTTTTAACCATCACAAATTGCTTTTCAATCACTAAATCAAAACCTAGCAGGGTAAACCACGACTGCTGAGCATTTAAAGCACTAATATCATCAGCACTTGTGTTTACTCGCACAGGTAACAACAAAGCTTTGCCCTCAAGGCTACCTGCTTGCTCTACGTACGCTTGCCAGTCGAGTGCTAAAGCATGCTTAAAATGCGCAGCAAATAGTTGGTTATCTTCACTAAATACGCATTCACCTTCGTGTACGTGAATGAGCTTAGCAAGTTTTGTCTGCTCCACAACCGGTGTGGCAATGCTTGGCTCAGGCCGTACTTGATCAAAATGCGCAGCATGTTGCTCACTGATCCCTTGATAAAATGCATTGACATCTTGATGTGATGTTTTACTACGCCCTTGGCTGTCGCGACTAACACCCCCTTCGGAACGCCCTGTTGTGCCAGAGTAACTCGCTGAGCGTGTTGGCTGTAAATCTGATTTAGGATAATCATAGTGCTCTGTAGGCACTGATGCAGTATAGCTTAACTGCGTGCTGCTCTGACTCGACTCTGCAAACGGGGCCTGCTGAAAAGCCGTGTCATTGTGCTCAGTAAAACCAGCTTCATGCTGCAGCGGCACCACAACTTGTTTTATTGCCTGCAAAATAAAGTCATGCACTAAACGGCCTTGATGAAAACGTACTTCATGCTTGGCTGGATGCACGTTTACATCGACCTGACGTGGGTCAATATCAATGTAGATAACAAAGCCAGGTAATTCCTCAGAACCTGCAACTTCTTCAAATGCTTGGCGAATTGCATGCAAAATAAGTTTGTCGCGCATCATGCGGTTATTCACATAGGTATACTGAGTCGTATTGCTTGAACCAACAGGCAGTACCCACCCTCTTAGCATTAACCCTGCTTCACCAGATTGAATATGCAAACCTTGTTCACTAAAGACTTTACCGGCAACTTGTGCAACACGGCTAATTGCTTGTTCTGGGCTAGGCTTTGCACGGTATTGACGCACAACTTTGCCGTTATGCGTTAACGTAATTGAGACATCAAACCGGCTCAATGCAATCCGCTTTATAAGCTCATCAATATGTGAAAACTCTGTTTTTTCTGTGCGCAGAAATTTGCGTCGTGCGGGGGTGTTAAAAAATAAATCTTTAACTTCAATAGTGGTGCCATCTGGGTGAGCTGTTGGCTTTATTTGCACAGCCATATCACGCCCTTCAGCAAAGGCTTGCCACGCTGCTTCTTGATCTTTTGGTTTTGAACTTAGCGTTAATCGCGATACCGAGCTTATTGAGGCCAAAGCTTCCCCTCGAAAACCCAGTGAGCAAATATTTTCAAGGTCATCGAGTGACTTTAATTTGCTGGTTGCATGGCGTGAGAGAGCTAAAGTTAACTCGTCTTTACTGATGCCGCTACCATTATCGCGAATGCGTATGAGCTTATGGCCGCCTCGTTCAATATCAATCTGAATTCGTGTGCCACCTGCATCTAAACTATTTTCTACAAGCTCTTTGACAACCGAGGCGGGCCGTTCCACCACTTCCCCTGCTGCAATTTGGTTAGCCAATCGTGCAGGTAATATTTCAATACTCATAATCTTCCTAACACAAAAATTGATTAACTTTGCGGAATATCAAGCTCTTGACCAATGAACAAGGTGTTTGATTTTAAATTATTAACCGTTTTGAGTTTATTAACGGATGTGCCATAACGATTCGCTAACATACTTAATGACTCACCTGGCCTTACTTTATGCTTGGTAGGGTATTGCGCCTTTAACTTCGCAAATAATGAGTCGTCGGGTGGATTTTGTAGATAATAACTTTTTAGAGACTTAAAGATTGCTTCTGCTAGACGCTCTTGGTAATTAGCTGATTTTAATAAACGCTCTTCTCTAGGGTTAGAAATGAACCCCGTTTCTACCAAAATAGAAGGGATATCTGGCGATTTAAGAACAGCAAAGCTTGCTGCTTGAGGACGTTTCTTATGCATTTTAGCCACTTTTTTTAGCTCATTCATCACTTCTTCTGCAACGCTAAAGCCTGTTTTCATTGAGTGGTCCATTGACATATCAAGCAGTGCTTGGGCTAAATACTTTTCGCTTGCTGTGTCTTTCAACACACCGGCTGCGCCACCGAGCAACTCTGAATGTTTTTCTTTATCCTCTAGCCACTTACCAATCTCTGAATTGGCACGACGCAGTGATAGCACCCACACTGATGCACCACTAGGCTGAGGACTGGTAAACGCATCAGCATGAATTGACACAAAGAAATCTGCTTTTTTCTCGCGAGCTCGACTAGTACGGGTATTTAAATTCACAAAATAATCGCCTCGGCGTACCATACGCGAGATCATGCCTCGTTCAGCGTCAATCATACGCTCGAGTCGCTTAGCAATTTGTAATGTAATATCTTTTTCATAGGTACCAGATGGACCTATTGAGCCTGGGTCTTCACCACCGTGTCCCGCGTCAATCGCAATCACAATATCACGCTCTTGGTTTATTGCTCTTTTCTTAACTGGTGTGCTGTTTGTCGCGGCGGGCGCCGATTGATAGCTTTTATCATGTAAGTCAACAACTAAACGATGCTTATAAGGACCTGTTGGTAATAAAGCAAACACAACAGGCTTCGCTGCACCGGCTAGTTCAAATACAAAACGAACGCTTTTTGCATCTTTAGGTTTTGAGTAACGTAATTTAGATACAATTTGATGTTCTTTAGGAATACTTGGCAACGTTTTAAGTTTGTCAGTGTCTTTCAAGTCAATGACTAAACGGCTTGGGTTTTTCAGCATAAAATAGCTAAAGTCAGGCTTATCATCTAAGTCAAACACCACCCGAGTGTTGTCTGGGGAAGGCCACACACGTACGCTATTAATTGTATTTTGTGCAAGCGCAACTTGGCTTACAACCAAAAACATTAAGATAGTTAATAGTTTAAATGTACAACGACCCATTTTTGCTAATACACCTTTATTTTTATCTGTTTATTATTGCGTGCTCTTCAATTTCTCTACAATCGAATGGCCACGCTCAGTTAAACTATTTATTAAAATAGCACGTGCCTCACCTTCATAGCGTAATGTAACATCAAGATCTGGCGTGGGTATAAACTCTCCCCCTTTTTCAGGCCACTCTACTACGCAAATAGCGTGTGGAGAAAAATAGTCACGGATCCCCATATACTCAAGCTCTTCAGGGTCGCCCAAGCGATATAAATCAAAGTGATAAATATCAGCTTTAGCTAATTGGTACGGCTCAACCAGTGTATAAGTGGGACTCTTAACCTTACCTTGATGACCAAAACCTTGCACAATACCACGCGTTAAGGTGGTTTTACCGGCACCTAAGTCTCCATGTAAATAAATCACAGCCCCTTGCTCCATTAATATTGCAAGTTGCTTGCCCATATTTACTGTGGCAGCTTCATCTGCCAATGGAAAGCCAACGCTGTTGGTCATTATTACCTCATGAAATACTTGAAACACATTACTTTATTAATCATACCAGAATATTTTTTTAAGGCGAGAATCCAGCATACCTTCAATCAGACACAAAAAAGCCGGCAAAGTGCCGGCTTTTTCAATTTAAAACGATTTACAGACCTAATTTTTTCTCTAAATAGTGGATATTGGTTCCACCATTTTGGAAGTTTTCATCTGACAAAATTTTCTTGTGCAGTGGTGTATTCGTCTTAATACCATCAATCACTAATTCGTTCAGTGCATTACGTGAACGGGCAATTGCTACATCACGGTTTTCACCATAACAGATAAGCTTACCAATCATTGAATCGTAATGAGGTGGTACTGTGTAATCTGCGTAAATGTGGCTGTCCCAACGAATACCTAATCCGCCAGCAGGGTGGAATCGCGTGATTTTACCTGGTGATGGAATAAACGTTTCAGGGTCTTCCGCATTTATACGACACTCAATTGCATGACCACGAATAACCACATCTTCTTGTGTGAATGATAATGGTTGACCAGCTGCAATTTTTAGCTGTTCTTTGATTAAGTCAACGCCAGTGACCATTTCTGTTACTGGGTGCTCAACCTGAATACGGGTATTCATTTCGATGAAATAGAACTCGCCGTTTTCGTATAAGAATTCGAACGTACCTGCACCGCGATAACCAATTTCGATACATGCACGAGTACAGCGGTCGCCGATGAATTTACGCATTTCAGCCGTGATACCTGGTGCTGGCGCTTCTTCAACTACTTTTTGGTGACGACGCTGCATTGAACAATCACGCTCACCTAAATGAACCGCATTACCTTGACCATCGGCAAGTACTTGTACTTCGATATGACGTGGGTTTTCAAGGAATTTCTCCATGTAAACCATACCATTACCGAAGAACTGTTTCGCTTCTTGCTGTGTAAGTGCGATTGAATCAATTAGCTCTTTCTCATTACGTACAACACGCATACCACGACCACCGCCGCCGCCTGCTGCTTTAATGATTACAGGGTAACCAATACGCTTAGCGATTTGGATATTACGTTCGCTGTCAGCCGTTAATGGGCCATCAGAGCCTGGTACACAAGGTACACCGGCTTTACGCATTGCTTCAATTGCAGAAACTTTATCACCCATTAAACGAATCGTGTCGCCTTTAGGACCGATAAATACAAAGCCGCTTTGCTCAACTTGATCAGCAAAGTCTGCATTTTCAGATAAGAAACCGTAACCTGGGTGAATCGCAACCGCATCTGTTACTTCTGCCGCTGCAATAATGCGCGGAATATCTAAGTAACTTTCAGTAGCTGCTGGTTTACCAATACAAATTGTTTCGTCTGCCAGTAACACGTGCTTAAGATCACGGTCTGCCGTTGAATGCACAGCAACAGTTTTGATCCCAAGCTCTTTGCAGGCGCGCAATACGCGAAGTGCAATTTCACCTCGGTTTGCAATGACTACTTTATCTAACATAGAGTTGGCCTTTTGTTGCACTATTATTCAATGATGAATAAAGGTTGATCGAATTCTACCGGCTCGCCATTTTCAACTAAAATAGCTTTTACTGTGCCTGCTTTATCAGATTCGATTTGGTTCATCATCTTCATTGCTTCAACGATACATAACGTATCGCCAACATTTACTTTAGAACCTACCTCTACATAAGGTGCTGCTTCAGGAGAAGCTGCTGAGTAGAATGAACCTACCATAGGTGATTTAACTTGGTGGCCAGTCGGTGCAGCTGGAGCAGCCGCTTCTGCTGCTGGTGCCTCTGCTACTGGAGCTGGTGCCGCTGCTGGCGCAGGTGCTGCAAACTGTTGTGGTGCATACTGCATTGCAGGTGCTGCAGACATATTGTTACGATTGATGCGTACTGACTCTTCACCTTCAGTGATTTCTAATTCAGCAATACCAGATTCTTCTACTAATTCGATAAGTTTTTTGATCTTGCGAATATCCATTGAACGACCCGCCTGTTAGTTTATTTAAAAATTATTGTGTGTTTTGCAATCGGTTAACAGCAGCTTCCAACGCTACTTTATAACCCATTGCACCTAATCCGATTACAACGCCTTGTGCTACATCCGAAAAATACGAATGATGACGAAATGCTTCTCGAGCATGTACATTACTTAAATGCACCTCGTAAAAGGGAACGTCTATACTCAATAATGCATCTCGCAATGCGACGCTGGTATGCGTATAGGCTGCAGGATTGATAATAATTGCATCAACCGCTTGCCAAGCTTGGTGAATACGCTCAATGAGCGCGGCTTCACTATTGCTTTGAAAATGTGCCAAATCAACATTGTGACCAACAGCAACCTTGCTAAGTTCAGCCATAATCTCGTCAAGAGACTGTGTGCCGTACTTTTCAGGCTCTCGCTTGCCAAGCATGTTTAAATTAGGCCCATTTATAACTAAAAGCTTTAATTTTGCAGCCATAATACGCGATATATCCTTTAAGTAACTAGTTTAACTATATTCACTCTAAACCCTTCCTTAACTTAAGGGCTCAAATGAAAAATAGCAACTATTTCTCACGTTAACCACCTATTATAGATATTTCGACGTAAATAGCAGCAAAATACTGGTCTAATCACTATCCAAATAAGTGAAGAGCAGGTATAGCAAGGCACACAACTTCATTAGGAAAACGCTTTGAGTCTAAACAAAACTAGTTATCCTCAAAAAAAGCAAACCTAATGTATTAGATTTGCAAATTGAAAGTGGTATAAAAAACGAAAACGCCACTCGAGTGAGTAGCGTTTTAAGATTTCGCTGCAAAGTTACGCTTATTTTGCTGTTTTTCGTACTTTTGCTAAATGCTCAGCAAAATCTTTGGCATTTAAAAAACCTGTAACGCGTTGCTCAACTAACTCATTACCTTGTGTGTCGAAGAATAAAATACTCGGTAAACCAAATACGGTGTACTCTTCCATCAGCTCGATGGTTTTAGCGTCACTTTCAGTTAAATCAACTTGGATCAGTTCAAAATGTGCAAACTCGCTTTGTACAGCTGTATCTGGAAAAGTGTAATGTTCAAACTCTTTACACGCGACACACCAGTCGGCATATAAGTCGACCATCACTAAACGCCCTTCGCTACTTGCCTGAACAATCTCTTCTTTCAATTCAGTTAAATTAGCAACTTGTTTAAAGCCATGTGTTTGCGCTGATGCTCCAACTACAGAAGTTTGGCTGGGCCAAAAATAATTTTTTGTTAAACTCGCACCAGTAACAACTAATAAAGTTGCAGCAAACCATAATGCAGTTTTTAACTTGCCTTGTGATTGCCCACTTTGCCAATGGTGTAAATAAAGCGCTGTTGCAAGTGCTAATAAACCCGCCATTAACCAAATAATGTCAATATCAACAATACGCTCTAGCAGAATAAGCGGCACAACGAGCATGATAAAACCAAACAGGGTTTTTACTTGCTCCATCCAACCACCCGCTTTGGGTAATAGCTTACCGCCTGATGTACCTAACAATAACAAGGGTATGCCCATGCCTAAACTCAGCACATACAAGGTTAAACCACCCACTAGATAGTCACCGCTTTGCGCTACATATAAAAGCGCTGCCGATAGCGGTGCTGTTGTACACGGTGAGGCTATCAAGCCAGATAAAACTCCCATCATAAAGACGCCCACATAGTTACCGCCTTTTTGCTGGTTGCTTACCTGAGTGAGCTTATTCATCATGCCACTTGGCAGCTTAATTTCGTACCAACCAAACATCGACATTGCTAAAAGCACAAATAAAATACTAAAACTAATAAGCACTGTCGGATGCTGTAAATACCCTTGCACTTGGCCACCCAGTGACGCAACCACTAACCCTAATGCAGCGTATGTGACGGCCATGCCTTGCACATAAACAAACGACAACGAAAACGCCTTTTTGGTTGATAGGTTTTGTTGACCCGCGATCAAGCTAGACAAAATAGGGAACATCGGAAATACACAAGGTGTAAACGCAAGGCCAATACCCACTAAAAAGAAAATAACTAGATTGGTAAGTAGTCCTTGTGATGCCAATTTATCAGTATAAGATTGCTCTTGAGCTGGCTTGGCGCTCTCATCAATAGTCGTTTGGTTTACAGTAGCTGACTCAGCATTTACACCTAATGCAGCCAAGGCGTTACCCGTTGACGCATTGTCAGAAACTTGCTCACCAGCAATCACAGATAAAGGGATAGTACGCACTTCTGGCGGATAACAGAGCCCCGCTTCAGCGCAGCCCTGAAAACGTACTTTTACAACCGCTCCCTCAGTAACATTACTGACTTTATTGATAATACTGAGAGAATTAAAAAATACCTCAGTCTTTCCAAAAAACTCATCTTCGATGATGACTCCCTCACCCAGATCAGGCGTTTCAATGTCAGCACCTTTTGCAATAATTTCAATTTTCTTTTTATACAAATAGTAATCTGGCGCAATATCCCAACCAATAAATAACGTTTTGCCCTGCTGATCAAAGTCAAAAACAAATGCTTGATCAACGGGTAAAAAGGTTTGCTCAGCGGGTTGCTGTAATAAGTTTCCAAGTAAGTTGCTATTACTTGCACTGGCTGGCATTAGCCATAGCGCACAGAGTAATAAAAAGAACGATCGCATTAACTGAGTACCTCATCCATCCAATTAAAATAGGCTAAATTGCCTGTAGCAACATCAACGACCTGAATTTCAGGTATCTCATAACTATGCAACTTCTTGATAGTTTGGATCACCTCATTCATTTTCTCTGACTTAGTTTTAATCAGTAACTTGCTTTCTGTTTCACTCGTTACCTCACCTTCCCACATGTAAATGGACTCAACAGTTGGCAAAATGTTCACACACGCAGCTAGTTTCTCTTTCACTAAATGTTGTGCTAACTGACGAGCCTCTGCTTCATTTGCGCAGGTCGTAAAAATAAGTCGAAAATGCGTTGTCATAAGGAACCTTTATTTGATTACTTGAGTCGCACCATAGTAGCCGATAGCGGATACAATGTGTAGCGGCGACAGTGATCCATGGTTCCACCTTGAAAAAAGACCTGTTCACCCTTATTTATATTTCATTGACTCGTAAGAGTGGCATTTTTAGAGAGTGTTATGTTTAGATTTTTGTTTTTATTATTTATTTTAGTACCCATCGTGGAGATTGCTTTACTCATCCAAGTGAGTGAAGTGATCGGCGGCTTTGCCACCATAGCACTTGTAATTGTGACCGCCATAGTTGGCGCGAAATTAGTGAAGCAACAAGGTATAGGCGCCATTCAAAGCGTGCAATTACAGATGGCACAAGGGCAAATGCCAGCAAAAGAGTTATTTACAGGGTTATGTGTGATTATTGCCGGTGTTTTACTCGTTACACCAGGCATTATGACTGATGTTTTTGGCTTTTTATTGCTAACACCTGCGATTCGTAACAAGCTTGCTGCAAGCCTTGCTAGTCAAGCAACGGTGCGTATGAGTTCACAAGCAAATCACAGCTCTGCTCACTTTCAATACCATAGCAAAACCCCACAACATGAAGAGCCCACTCACCAACCAACAACAATTGATGGTGAGTATGAAAGAAAAGATTAAAATTTTTTAATTTTTATACTTGGATTTTTTTAAGCCACCCCCATTATTGAAGGCAATGAAATGCATCGGGTGGCTCAACCTCCCATGCAAAACACACGATTTTTTCTGTACTGTTCAGAAACTGTTAGGAGAACTAAATAAATGAACATTCGCCCTTTACATGATCGCGTCATCGTTAAGCGTCTAGAAGAAGAAACTAAGTCTGCTGGCGGTATTGTATTAACTGGCTCTGCAGCTGAAAAATCAACGCGCGGAGAAGTAATCGCTGTTGGTAATGGCCGTATTTTAGACAACGGTGAAGTAAGAGCTCTAGAAGTAAAAGCTGGTGACACAGTGCTATTCGGCTCATACGTTGAAAAAACTGAAAAGATCGAAGGTCAAGAGTACCTGATCATGCGTGAAGACAACATTCTAGGCATTGTAGGCTAATCCTACTTTTCGTTTAGCAACCCGTTTATAGAATTTAAGAGGAATTTAATCATGGCAGCAAAAGAAGTACTTTTTGCAGGTGACGCACGTGGCAAAATGCTAACTGGCGTAAATATTTTAGCAAACGCAGTAAAAGTAACTTTAGGTCCTAAAGGCCGTAACGTTGTATTAGACAAATCATTCGGCGCGCCAGTCATCACTAAAGATGGTGTATCAGTAGCTAAAGAGATCGAGCTTGAAGACAAATTCGAAAACATGGGCGCACAAATGGTTAAAGAAGTAGCGTCTAAAGCGAATGACGCTGCAGGTGACGGTACAACAACTGCGACAGTATTAGCTCAAGCTATCGTAAACGAAGGCTTAAAAGCGGTTGCAGCGGGTATGAACCCAATGGACCTTAAGCGCGGTATCGACAAAGCAGTCATTGCAGCAGTTGAAGAGCTTAAAGCGCTTTCTGTTCCTTGTGCAGACACGAAAGCGATTGCACAAGTAGGTACTATTTCTGCTAACTCTGACAAAGAAATCGGTGACATCATTGCACAAGCAATGGAAAAAGTGGGCCGTGACTCAGGTGTTATCACAGTTGAAGAAGGTCAGTCGTTAGAAAACGAACTAGACGTAGTTGAAGGTATGCAGTTTGACCGTGGTTACCTGTCTCCTTACTTCATCAACAACGCTGAAAAAGGTGCGGTAGAGCTAGACAGCCCTTACATTCTACTTGTAGACAAAAAAGTATCTAACATTCGTGAGCTACTACCTACATTAGAAGCGGTTGCTAAAGCGAGCAAGCCACTACTTATCATTGCTGAAGACCTTGAAGGTGAAGCACTTGCAACACTTGTAGTAAATAACATGCGCGGTATCGTTAAAGTGTCTGCGGTTAAAGCACCTGGTTTTGGCGACCGTCGTAAAGCGATGCTGCAAGACATCGCAGTATTAACCGGCGGTACTGTCATTTCTGAAGAAATCGGTTTAGAGCTTGAAAAAGCAACAATCGAAGACCTAGGTACAGCGAAGCGCGTTGTGATCACTAAAGATGACACAACGATCATCGACGGTGCAGGTGAAGAAGACGGCATCAATGGCCGTGTTGCACAAATCAAAGCACAAATCGAAGAAGCAACGTCTGACTACGATAAAGAGAAACTGCAAGAGCGTATGGCTAAACTAGCTGGCGGTGTTGCAGTAATCAAAGTTGGCGCAGCGACTGAAATCGAAATGAAAGAGAAGAAAGATCGTGTTGAAGATGCACTACACGCAACTCGCGCAGCGGTTGAAGAAGGTGTAGTACCAGGTGGTGGTGTTGCACTAGTACGCGCAGCAAGCAAACTTGCTGAACTACTTGGTGACAATGAAGACCAAAGCCATGGTATTAAAGTTGCACTACGAGCGATGGAAGCACCACTTCGTCAAATCGTGACTAACGCAGGCGATGAAGCATCTGTTGTTGTTAACTCAGTAAAAGGTGGTGAAGGTAACTACGGTTACAATGCAGCATCAGGCGAGTACAACGACATGATTGAGATGGGTATCTTAGACCCAACTAAAGTAACGCGTTCTGCACTACAGTACGCAGCTTCAATCGCGGGTCTTATGATCACAACTGAAGCAATGGTTGCTGAGATCCCTAAAGATGAACCAGCTGCTCCAGACATGGGCGGTATGGGCGGCATGGGTGGTATGGGCGGCATGATGTGATAAACATCTCTTCCTAAGCTCTTTGCTTTAAAACCCAGCTTCGGCTGGGTTTTTGCTTTTGATTTATCGTTTAAAAGTAAATAGTTACTTACTAGCGGAATAAGTTATTTAAAAAACACAGTTTAGTTATCACTCACCTACTAAAGTCTTAAATTTCTATTTTACATACTTGTACCTAAGTATATACTGGTCAAAGTACGTCACACATGCACTAAAAAGCCTTCAGGATAATAATGGATTCAGCTGTATTACACGCCACCGATATAAATACTAAGGATAGCAGTCAAAGTAACATTCATACTTTTATAAAAAAGAGTACCGACCCGCTTCATTCTCGCGTAGAAAAACAACTCGGTGCGGTATTGTTCGATAAAAATATGACGCAGCAATCGTATTTAAACATTTTAATCGCGATGCGTAATAGCTATTCAATAATGGAGCACTCTGTATCAGCTTATGGTGCCACCCAGCAACTGCTTGTTGGCCGCAGTAAGCTTGAATGGTTAAAGCAAGATATTGCTTATTTACAGGCATCCCAAAAAGCCCCACCTGCTAATTCAAACAAGCACGTTGATCTAAATAATATCCATAACGTATCACAAGCATTTGGAATGATGTATGTAATGGAGGGTGCCACTATGGGTGGAGGTCACATATTTAAAGCGCTTAAAAAGCACAGTTGGATAAATGAGCTTGAAGGGATCCGCTTTTTTTATAGTTATGGCGATCTCAGGGGTGAAAAGTGGGCTCAATATATACAAGCACTAAAACAGTATCATAACCATAATCCAAATTCGGCTGATGATATTTTATTGGGAGCGAACACCGCATTTAGCGTAATCTCTCAATCACTTGGAGATATAAATTGAGCAATAAGTTTGAAGTCTCATTAGATAATTGCCATAAAGAACCCATTCATATTCCAGGCTCTATTCAACCGCATGGCTACTTGCTTGTTGTTGACCCTCAAACACTCAAAGTATGCTATTTCAGCGAAAACATTTTAGCACTTTTAAACACACAAAAAGAGCGCTTACTGGGCTCACATATCAGTGATGTGTTTGCAGCAAATACAGCCGACATTATCGAGAAAAATAAAGCTGAAAAAGACTTTCATGCAATTAATCCTCTTAATATTGAGATAAAAGGAATATCGCCCGATACCTCGATTAAAGGCGCTATTTCTCGTAACGATGAATACCTACTTATTGAGCTTGAGTTTAATAAAAAGAAAGAGCACTCAAGTTTCGACCCTATGAATTATTTGATGAAACAATCACTTCATTTGATTGCGGATTCAAAAGAGCTAAGCTCATCATACGACACGGCGGTAAAAGAGGTTCGCAACTTAACCGGCTTTGATCGCGTGATGCTCTATCAGTTTGACCATGAATATAATGGTCAGGTCGTGGCAGAAGCCAAAAAAGATGAGTTAAACTCATTTTTGCACCAACACTTTCCCGAGTCAGATATTCCAAAGCAAGCGCGCGCTTTATATTTGCGTAACCCTATTAGGTTACTTGCCGATGTAGATGCTGAGGTATCCCCTATCTACCCACAAGATAAACCGGTAGATTTAAGCACGTGTATAATAAGAAGTGTATCCCCTATCCATTGCCAATACTTGCGCAACATGGGGGTTAAGGCATCAATGTCCATCAGTATTATTATTGCTGGTAAATTATGGGGACTGATTGCTTGCCACCATTATTCAAGTCATGTTGTTCCATTTGAAGCACGACAAGTTGCACAATATATGGGCTTGATGCTTTCTTATATTATCTCACTGAAAACACAGTCAGTTGAAGCAATTCAAGAGGCCAATGCCACTTCAATCAGTGCAGAAATAGCAGAGCATATGTCTGAAGAGGTCTTTTTTATTGATGGTTTACGCAAACAGACCCCTGCTCTGCTTAGCATGCTAAACGCAGATGGCGTTGCATGGCGACTAGAAAAAGATATTGAAAGTTTTGGTGATGTGCCCGCAAACGATGATATTAATGATTTATTTGAATGGATAAAAGAACACCATCTAGAAGATGAGTTACTTTATCATAATCATCATTTATCTAATGAGCATGCTGACTTTAATAAGTTTGCTAATGTAGCAAGTGGCGTACTAGCTATGCCTATCTCTACGAATGAAAACCTATTCATTATGTGGTTCCGTAAAGAGGTCATTGAAACAAAGAATTGGGGAGGGAAACCCGAAAAAATAATTGAGTTTCTTGATGACGGTAGTCACCGCCTGATGCCTCGCAGCTCGTTCCGTTTATGGCAAGAAAATGTTCGCAATAAGTGCACTCCTTGGAAAGCCAACGAAATCTCTTGCGCGTTGAAGTTTCGCAATCATTTGATTAATCATGTAATCGAAAAGTCAGAGCGACTTAAAAAGCTAAACAACGTGTTAGAAACTAAAGTGAATGAGCGAACCGTCGCTTTAAAAGCGGAAATACTGACCCGACAACAAGCCGAGCTCGACCTTGAAATCGCACTTCGAAAAGCGGAGGAGTCTAACAAAGAGTTAGAACGTTTTGCTTTTGTTGCATCTCATGATTTACAGGAGCCGTTACGTAAAATTCAAATGTTCGGCGATCGTCTACAAAACTCTAAAGAGCAGATTGGAGAAAGAAACGCGTCGTATATCTCACGCATGATGGACTCTGCTGAAAGAATGCAAAAACTCATCAAAGGGGTATTGAGCTTTTCTAGGATCAATCGAAAAGGTGAAGATTTTCGTCGCTTTTTAGCACAAGATATTTTTGATGATATTCTTGATGATCTTGAGCTAATTATAGCTGACAAGTCAGCGGTGTTTCACATCGAAGAGGTGGGTGAGATTTATGGCGACAAACGACAAATCCAGCGTTTGTTTCAAAACTTAATTCTCAATGCACTTAAATTTAGCCATCCAAATCAACCACCCATTATAGAAATTAAGTCAGTTGAGCGAACAGACGAGCATATTGTTATCGCTGTCATTGATAACGGAATCGGCTTCAATAGCGAGTTTAAAGACAGAATATTTAACCTTTTTGAACGGGTTCACTCTAAACATGCCTACGAAGGAACAGGCCTAGGCTTAGCAATTTGTAAGAAAATAGTTGAACGCCACTATGGCTCAATTACAGCACAAGCGAGTATCAATGAAGGTGCGCAATTTTACGTTACTTTGCCGCTAAGAGAAGTAGAGTTAACTCAACTTTAGTATTTTACCGCTACGTTTGTGGCGGTAAAACTCTACTAATATGCTCTTTTAGTTGTCTAATTTCATTTTCAATGGACTGAAAACGCTGATTTTGAATATATGATTCCTGATCAGTTATTGAGCTTATCTTTGCCTTCACATGCCAGATCTCTAAAATATCATCTCCCTGAATAGAGTATGTTTTGTATTCAGGGTTATCACTCTTAAATAAATAACTGACAGGGTTTGTGTCATGACGGAACAGGCGCTTAGCAACAATGCCATCCTTAGTGACAACAACACATATAGAACCGTTTTCTAACTGTGTAATGTCTTTCACTTGCTCAGTGATAACCGTTTCTCTCGGGCGAATAGTGGGTAACATGCTGTCGCCTTCTACTTCAAAGAGTCGATAGTTACCATTTTCAAATCCTGGAATTTTATAGACATCTAAAGTTTTGATGTAACCTTCATCATTGCATTGGTCTATATAACCAGCATGCGCCTCTTCCTTTACAAGTGGAATGAATGAAGTCTCTAAAACTTTTTGATAGCTCTGAAAATGCGAATCATCATACCCCTCTATTCCCAAAATAAGCCAATTACAGTCAACATTAAACACTTGACTGATTTTAGTAATCGTACTGAGAGATAAGGTCGACTTGCCAGATTCTAATTGCGATAAAGCACCTTGAGTTATGCCTATTTTATCCGCAAACTCTTGTTGAGAAAGGTTCAATTTTTCGCGTAGAGCTGTCACTCTATTTGTACTAGTGTTATTTAATATCATCGCGTTATTAATAAACTTATGTTTGTATTATAGGTATAAGCAAGTTAATATAACACTTGCTTAGCTAAAGTATATACTACTCGAGTAACTAATTATTTAATTTGTTGTTTTTTATGAAGAAGTAGCTACATAACACAGATAAGCCACATTCTATAAATTCAGGGGTTTCCAATGTTTAACGACAAATTATTTACTAAAAAATTACGCTCTGTGAGCTATATTTTAGTTGCTGATGATGATCTTGATGATCAAGAGCTCATCCGTGACGCCCTTGTTGAAAACAATGTCGACGAAAATAAAATTCAATTTGTCGATGACGGCATGCAATTACTTGAGTCACTTGATAAAAATAAAATTTTACCAAGTCTTATTTTATTAGATTTAAACATGCCAAGAAAGGGCGGAAAAGAAGCATTAGTTGAGCTAAAAAAATCAGAGCGTTATCGTCATATTCCGATTATTATTTTTACAACCTCTGACTCAGAAATTGATATTAAGCAATGTTACAGCTTAGGTACGAATGCTTTCATGACCAAACCATCTAGTTATTTTGATTTAGTTGAATCAATGAAAATGTTAACTCAATATTGGCTTGTTCAAGCTAGGATTGTGTTAGACTGAGCCGAAAACTTTTTTGGCTCACCTGCTAAACTTGTCATTGCTCGCCAATTCCTTAATCAACTGCCTTACAACGCTAAATAAGTCACTGGGTAACATTCCACGCTCTCCTTCAGCCTTTGCTGAAATATCACCCGCTTTTGCGTGTAAGGTAACACCTAAAGTGGCCGCTTGCGTTGTATTAATCCCTTGTGCAAGCAGCCCTGCAATAATGCCAGTCAGCACATCACCACTACCACCAACAGCAAGTGCTGGGTTACCATCTGTACACACCCATACTTGGTTTTTGTTAGCCATTAAGGTTCCTGCTCCTTTTAGAACACAGGTTGTTGTGTAGCTATGTGCAAGCTCACTTACCGCAGCAAAGCGATTTGCTTCAACATCACTTGCTTTACAGTTAAGTAAGCGGGCAGCTTCACCAGGGTGTGGAGTGATCACCGAATTGACAATTGGAAATGAAGAGGCGTGTTGAGCCAACAATGTCAGTGCATCTGCATCGATTACCAAAGGTTTGTTATGCGTAAAACAATACTGCATAACCGTTTCAAAGACCTCTTCTGACCAAGTATCCAAACCAAGTCCTGGGCCTATTGCTATACAACTTGCCCACTCAAGTGCAGCGGTTAAGTTTGCGGCACTCACCATCAGCTCTGGCCTGCCAATACTCACACTAAGCACAGATTCTGAATGCGTGAACACTTTAACCATACCCGCACCAGTACGCAGAGCTGCTTCTGCTGTTAAACGAATTGCTCCTGCAGTACCCGTATTACCACCGACACATAGTAATTTGCCATGACTTGTTTTATGACTATTGTTCTCTCTGGCAGGCAGTGCATCGGAATTTTGATAGCTAATAAGCGCTGCCGTTGGCTCTGTAAGCTTTAAAAAGGCCTCACCAATACCTAAGTCGGTAAATTCACATACGCCTGCTTGTGCTCTTCCTTGCCCCGTAACAAGGCCTTGCTTAATCCCAACAAAGGTAACAGTAACAGAGGCGTTAATCGCGACACCTAATACTGAGCCAGTATCAGCATGAATACCTGAGGGCAGGTCTATCGCAATTATTGGGGCACGGCTACTATTCGCTAATTGAATAAGTTGACTAAACGGCGTGCGAACTTCATTTTGAATACCCGTACCAAGTAAACCATCAACGATGACATCGGCTTGATCGAATGAGCTTAAACTCTTCGTAATTGTACCACCAGCATCAAACCACGCTTGTTGAGCAGTGAGTGCATCGCCTTTTAATGGCTTGTCAGGCAAAGCGGCGATCACTGTCACCTGCTTACCCGCTTGTTTTGCTAATCGGGCAACCACATAGCCATCACCGGCGTTATTACCCACACCGACTAATACCACGTACCTGCTAGCATTAGGAAAATAAGCACACGTATGGTCAAAAACGGCCTTTCCTGCACGTTCCATCAATTCATAAAGAGTTACTGCGCTTGTTGTAGCAGCAAGCCCTTCATTTTTGCGGACTTGCTCGGCAAGAAATACAGAATGAGAGAGATTAACTGTCATAGTTGTCCTTAACAGAAGCTTTTTATCAGCATATAAGTCCTTAAAAGCGCAGTCAATTCAGTGCTCTATTAGAAGCATAAAAAAACGGCGTATAAGCTAACTTATACGCCGTTTTTTAATTCTTCCTGTAACTTACTCTGTATCAGGTAAATTACGACCGTAGAAGATTTCTTGCATCTCACGGGTTAATTTAGAATAGATAACTTCTTCTTCTTCTTCAGAAAGATCGGCTGTAGAAACCCCGAATAAATAAGTATTTAAGTCAGTTTCTTTTAACATCATCTTAGTGTGGAACAAGTTCTCTTGATACACGTTTACGTCCATCATTTGGTACGCTTCTTTTGTATCTTCAGTCATGTAGTTCTGAATTGAGTTAATCGCGTGGTCGATATAATGCTTAACGCCATCTACGTCACGGGTAAAACCACGTACACGGTAGTCAATTGTTACAACATCAGACTCTAGGCTGTGGATTAAGAAGTTTAACGCTTTTAATGGCGAAATAATGCCACAGGTTGATACTTCGATATCGGCACGGAACGTACAAATACCGTCATCAGGGTGAGCTTCTGGGTATGTATGAACACAGATGTGGCTCTTATCTAAGTGTGCTACAACCGTTTCAGGAAGAGGACCTGGCGCTTCATCAACGTCATACGTTGTTTGTTGCTCAATCGGCTCTTCAGAAATCAAAATAGTTACACTGGCACCTTGCGGATCATAATCTTGGCGAGAAACATTCAAAATGTTTGCACCAATAATATCCACAACTTCACCTAAAATATCGGTAAGGCGATCAGCACTGTACTGTTCGTCGATATATTCAATGTATTCTTTACGTTGTTGTTCCGTCTTTGCGTAACAAATATCGTAAATACTAAAGCTTAAGCTCTTAGTTAAGTTATTAAAGCCATGAAGCTTAATTTTATCGAAGGGTTTATTCATGCTAAACCAACCTTAAAACGAGTGAAACCTGCACCAGCAGAAATAAAAGTTCGCGGATTTTATACGAATTTTCTGCTCGGAAAAAGCGTTATTTTACCTGTTCTTGCACAACTTCATGGCTGTGAGTGATTTCTACTGTTTTATCAAGCATTAAGGCTACCGAACAATACTTTTCAGCAGACAGTTGAACAGCACGGGCGAGGTGTTTTTCAGAGACATTATCGCCAGTAACCACAAAGTGTAGATTAATCTTAGTAAACACGCGAGGGGCTGACTCAGCACGCTCAGCAGTTAACTTTACTTGTACATCACTAAACGACTGTTTGGCTTTTTTAAGAATGCTTACTACATCAACAGATGAGCAACAGCCCGCTGACATCAGCACCATTTCCATTGGGCTTGGTGCAGCACTGTCACTACCCGCATCAAATACTACATTATGGCCTGAATTTGAAAGGCCGATAAAAGTGTCACCTTCTACCCATTTTACATTCGCTTGCATATGTTTTGTCTCTTACAATTATTTTTGCTTGATTGTAAGCAAGTCACACTGATATGCAATCGAAAAACGATATTAGGCTTTGAAAGGTTATGCGCTCTCTATAACGGCATTGTCGAACAAGTTTTTCACAAGGCCAGCAAACTCATCGATAAACGCATGCTGCTCAACAGTGACTGGCTGATTAGTTACACTACTGAGTACTTCTTGTAAGTCATACACAATACCGTCAACTTCACGGACTATTTGGCTTCGCTGTTCTGTGTTTAGCTCTGTATGTTGTTCACAAAGAAGCATCACATTCTCAGCAATAACATCTTCAATTAACTCTAAAACGGTAGGAGCTCCTGGTTTTATTTGACCAGGCTTCTCAAATAGCGCTAAATTTTGAGTGAGATACATGACGAGATCATCGTATCCTTGCCTATCTAAAACCATACCACTGTACACCTAATAAAATTTATAACTCTATTGATTTAAGCAGAAAGCGCTTTTAATTGCTACCTTTGCTATAAAGCTAATACAAAAAAAGCAGCCTAGGCTGCTTTTTTAACTATAAGTACCGATTAATCAATTTTTAGACCTGGGCTTAAGGTAGCCGGCATCGCTACTTTTTCTAACTCAACCGAAGCAACTGGATAAGCACAGTAATCGGCCGCATAGTAAGCACTCGCTCTATGATTACCCGACGCGCCAATACCACCAAATGGTGCAGCACTTGATGCGCCCGTGATTGGTCGGTTCCAGTTCACAATACCAGCACGAATACGACGTAAGAAGTGGTCGTAATCTGCTGCGCTGTCACTTAATAAGCCTGCTGACAAGCCAAAGCTTGTGTCATTCGCTTTATCAATAGCAGCATCAAAATCAGTGAAACGGAATACTTTAAGTAGTGGTCCGAAGTGCTCTTCGTCTGGGAAGTTAGCTACATTTGTACACTCTAGGATACCCGGTGTTACAAAGCCGGTATTTTCTTTGTGCGTTAGCTCAACTAGCACCTCAGCGCCAAGCTCAACAAGTTGCTGTTGCGCAGCAGCCATACCGGCAGCAGCCGCTGCTGAAATCATCGAGCCCATGAAAGGTTGATCTTCAGCGTCGTAGTCACCCACTTTAATCGCTTTAGTCGCCTTAATAAGGCCTGCAAGGATTGCATCACCCTGCTCACCTGCTGGTAAAAACAGCTTACGCGCACACGTACAACGCTGACCTGTAGAGATAAACGCTGATTGAATAATATCGTGAATAGCTGCTTTTGTATCTGCAACATCTGTAACGATTAGTGGGTTATTACCACCCATTTCTAAGGCTAAGATTTTACCAGGCTGACCTGCAAACTGTTCATGTAAAATGTGGCCTGTGCGTGAAGAGCCCGTAAAGAATAAACCGTCGATCCCTTTATGAGACGCAAGTGCTTTACCAGTTTCAACTTCACCTTGCACAAGGTTGATAACACCTGCAGGGAGACCCGCCTTTTGCCATAACTTTAACGTTAACTCAGCGACTGCTGGTGTTAGCTCAGACGGTTTAAATACCACGGTATTACCAGCTAATAATGCAGGTACAATGTGGCCATTTGGTAAGTGACCTGGGAAATTATAAGGGCCAAACACAGCTACAACACCATGAGGCTTGTGACGAATCATCGCACGGCCCTGTGGCATTGGGTTTTCAACATCACCTGTACGCTCTAAAAATGCTTTTTCAGAGATAGCTATTTTACCCACCATAGCACCCGCTTCAGTGCGTGTTTCCCAAAGTGGTTTTCCGGTTTCTTGTGCGATAGCAACCGCTAATTCTTCGCTGTGCTCTTTTAATGTTTCTGCGAATGTTTTTACAATCGCTAAACGCGCTGCAAATGATTCGTCAGCCCAGCTGTAGAATGCTTCACGCGCAGCACTAACTGCGCTATCTACTTGTTCGGCAGTTGCTGTGTTTGCTTGCCAAATAACGTCGTTGTTTGCAGGGTTTACAGATTGAAATGCATGACCAAGGCCTGCTTGCCATTGACCATTAATAAATTGCGCTGCATGCGTCATGACTGTCTCTCCTAAATTTAAAGTGCGGCAACTGATACACTGTCACCTGCATTAAGGTGGAGTGCTTTTGCAAGTTCTGCTGATAATGTGATTGTATCTGCATCACATGGCAAATTAACTTGCGCTACAGTCGCTCTAAAATCGACAAGTTTATCGTTTGCTATCAGTGCGGTAGTTTCACCTTGGCATTCACCAATTTCTACGCTAAGTGTTTTAGCGTTACGAATGGTAGCGATATTATCTACTTTTGCTTCCACTGTCGGGCCTGCATCAAAAATATCCACATAGCCATTAAAGGTAAACCCTTCACTTTTAAGCAGTTCAATGGCTGGACGTGTGTTGTCGTGCACTTGCCCAATAACTGCTTGTGCGTCTTTGCTCAGTAAGTTGACGTAAATTGGGTATTTAGGCATTAACTCAGCAATAAAGACTTTCTGGCCAATACCTGTTAAGTAATCGGCAGTCGGAAAATCCATTGAAAAAAAGTGCTCTTCTAGCCATTGCCAAAATGGGCTTTCACCATTTTCGTCTGAAACACCGCGCATTTCTGCAATAACTGTTTCTGCAAAACGTTGCTTATGTTGATTAATAAACATAAAACGCGCTTTTGAAAGAAGCTTACCGTTATTATTTTTACGGTAACCATCTTTTAAAAACAAAGTACAAAGCTCTGTTGCACCCGTGTAGTCATTACATAGCGTAAGAATATCAACCGCTTTGTAAACATTCAGTGTGCGCGATGAATGAATTGCCTTGCTCAAATGATAGTGATAAAACGCATCATCCAAGCCAACCGCCGCTTCGATACCTGAGGTACCAACCACTTCACCGGTTTCGCTATCTTCAAGAACAAACAAGTAACCTTCATCACCTGGTTGCGATGCAGCTTTAGCAAACGAGCTTACAGAGTGATCAATTTTCTTTTGTAACAACTCTTCATTATTCGGCAAAGACGTAAAGCCATGGCCTGATTCATCAGCAATTTTTACTAATGCTGAAAAGTCGTTTTGCTGGATTGGGCGAAGGATCATCATGAGTCCGCTTGCTCCCTTATAAATAACGGTAAATAAGAAATGTGGGCAAGCAAATACTTGCCCTGAAATGACAGTTGGATAATTAGCCGTTTACGACTTTAGCCACTGCTTTTTCGAAACGAGCCATACCTTCGCGGATATCAGCTTCTGGAATAACAAGTGACGGTGTGAAACGAACAACATCTGCACCAGCAACTAAAGACATAACGCCTTCTTCTGTACCAGCAACTAAGAATTCTTTTGCACGACCTTTAAATTGCTCAGTCACCACTGCACCAATTAAAAGACCTTCGCCACGGATTTCAGTGAATACATTGTACTTGTCGTTAATATTCGTTAGTAGCTCACGGAATAATGCAGATTTTTCTTTAACGCCATTAAGTACTTCTGGTGTGTTTACTGTATCAAACGCTGCTTCTGCTACTGCACACGCAAGTGGGTTACCGCCATAAGTAGAACCATGCGTACCTACTTTTAAGTGCTTAGCGATATCAGTTGTCGTGATCATCGCACCGATTGGGAAACCACCACCTAACGCTTTTGCAGTCGTTAAGATATCTGGTGTTACATTAAGACCTTGGTACGCGTATAGCTCACCAGTACGACCAACACCCGTTTGTACTTCATCAAAAATTAATAATGCATTATGTTTCGTACACAGCGCACGCACACCTTCAACAAACTCAGCAGTTGGAGAAATAATACCGCCTTCACCTTGCAGAGGCTCCATCATTACCGCACAGGTATTGTCTGAGATAAGCGCTTCAAATGCTGCTAAATCGTTGTAATCACAGTGAACAATGTCACCCGGCTTAGGACCAAAACCATCAGAGTATGCGGCTTGACCGCCTACCGTTACTGTGAAGAATGTACGGCCGTGGAAACCTTTATTAAATGAGATAATTTGTGACTTTTGCTCACCATAGTTATCAAGTGCAAAACGACGTGCTAATTTAAGCGCCGCTTCATTTGCTTCTGCACCCGAGTTAGCAAAATACACTTTTTCTGCAAACGTAGCGTCAGTAAGTTTTTTAGCAAGACGTAGTGCAGGCTCATTGGTCATTACATTTGATAGATGCCAAATTTTCTCGCCTTGTTCTTTTAATGCATTTACTAGAGCTGGGTGACAATGGCCAAGACAGTTAACAGCAATACCACCTGCAAAGTCGATAAACTCACGACCTTCTTGGTCCCACACGCGAGAGCCTTCGCCTCGAACTGGAATAACACTTGATGGTGCGTAGTTTGGAACCATTACTTGATCAAATAATTCGCGATTGACTGTCATTTTATATCCTCATAATTGTAAGCACACACAGAGTAAGATGGCACTAGCAAGTAAAAAACAAGCCCTTTTAATGAGCCGATTGAGCTTAGCGCAAAATCACCAAAATTACTCTTTGGTTCAATTTTCATTCATCCATTATTTCAGAAAATTTGCCATCTGTCTCTTAGAAAACTTTCATGCAGCCCTTGAAAATAAAGGGCTTGAGATATTTTTTCATAGATAGTGAATAAGTATTTGAAAGTGATTTTATCAGTAAATTACAAGAATAAGGCGCGATACTAGGAGGGCAAGCTTATATAGATTAGCGAAACATTGTTGATGAATTGAACTCAACTATGAATGAATAGTCGCAAAAAAAATGTTAATTTTTTTAATTTATTTTGATATTGAAATTCTCAAAATTGCACTTGGCCAGATGTTTTAGCTCTGTTTGAGTAAAACCAAAATACGTAAACCAAGACTGAATTTCGTCTTTTTCAACTAACTGATGTTCGTTCAAGCTCAAAAATTGTGCATAACATCGTGCTTTTAAAATAACACGAGTTAAAGGTAAGCTTTCATCGCTAATCGGATGTGGCGAGATAAGTTGCTCCATGACCGCTTTGAAAGGCAAATAACGAAAAGCCATTTGTTCAATCACTTTAGCAGTAATCGTCATTGATAACTTACTCAATAAAGAACTTAAAAATAATGGGTCTGGTTTAAGTTCAAGCAGGGCGGTATGAAGATCCTTATTCTGCTCTTCACGTGCCATAGTCACTTTACGTTGCCATACACGTTCGAATGTACGCAAGTACAATCTTACCAAGGCAATCTTGCCTACATCCATTAGCATGCCAAGAGTAAATGCCTGTTCTTCATTAACGTCATTCAACTTTGCTATCTCTTGCGCTGCAATCGCACACGCCATCGAATTATCACGTAAGCGACGCTTTAACAATGGAAATGGTTCAGTGCTATGAGGCATCCAATGACGTACAGCAAACGTAGGCACAACAAACTTTAAATTATCCAGCCCGATATAACGTAGTGCTAATAACGGGTTATCGACCTTAACTGATGTATTTTTACTGCGTTGCTTACGATAAAAAGGCAAATTAACAAGCGCGACCAACTCTCGCCCTAACCAAGATAAGTCTTGTACCAAAGGCTCAATTCGCCCTACAGAAGCCGATTTTACAGCGAGGATATCAATAATTGCTGGAACAGCATCCTGTATACCAATTGTTTCATGGATAACAGAATCAATATCCTCGAGCTGCTTGTTCATTGCCGTTTCGATAACTTGGTGTAATTGCTTACTCGCTTGTGCGCGGTATTTATGGTGGGCCGTGCTGGATTTCTGTCGCTTCTTATGAGCGGCAACTTCCACCTCTAATAAAGTGCGTTGCTCGATTTTTTCACCATAGTCAATTTCAAGTGTATGAATATAACCAATTTGACGTTGTGCAAAACTATGACCAAGCAATAAGTCATGCGCACGCTCGTCGAGCATCATTGCAATCCTTTGTTGGCGATCTTTTTCAGTTATTTGCACAGGCGTTTTTTCGTTCATAATTGTTAATTCAATAAACTTAAGATTAGAAGCGAGTTAAAAAGTTAGCAAGTAGTTCAAGTCCCTGCTCTGTCAAAATTGCCTCGGGGTGAAACTGAACCCCTTCGAGCGCTAAGTTACAATGCATTAAGCCCATAATCTCGTCTAAATCATGGTTTACTTCAGTCCATGCGGTAACCGTCAATTCATTGGGTAATGTTTGCTTATCAACAACTAAAGAGTGGTAACGACACACGCGAAGCGGGTTTTCAAGCCCAGTAAAAACACCTTGATTGGTATGCTGAATAACGGATGTTTTACCATGCATCACCTGCTTGGCCCGAATGATCTTTGCTCCAAGAGCTTGTGCAATAGATTGATGACCAAGACAAATTCCCAAAATTGGCAACTGGCCTTTTAATTGTTCAACAACCTCAAGTGAAATACCAGCTTCGTTGGGAGAGCAAGGCCCAGGTGAAAGCACAATATGCTCAGGCTTGAGCTGCTTGATTTCAGCAATACTGATTTCATCATTTCGTTTTACCAATACATCTTGATCTAAGCGCTGAAAATACTGCACTAAGTTATAGGTAAACGAATCATAATTATCAATCATTAACAGCATTGCATGTAACCCAGAAATACGGACTCAAAATAATGAGCGCGTATATTACCTCAAGCACTAAAGAATGTCGGCATAAATGCCCTATTCTGAAGCGAATAAATGTGCTGCAAGTGCCGTTTTTTCATCTTCATCAAGCTTTTTTGAGCATTTATTATTAAAATCATAGCGCACCAACACTGTTTTACCGACTGCACAACATGTGCCCTGCTGCCAAGCTTCTTGCCTCACTACAAATGAACTTGAACCGATATGCTCCACGCTTGTTTTTATTTCAACCTCATGGCCGTAAAAAAGCTCGCCGACGAAACTGACTTCAACCTTAGCAATAATCAATTTCCAGTCGTGAGGGTTTAAATCAGGTGTAAAAAATTTAAAAATAGGGACACGCGCTGCTTCAAACCATACGGGGAGTACGGTATTGTTGATGTGCCCTAGAACATCCGTTTCGCTAAAACGAGGCGAGATTTTTTCTGTAAACATAGTAACCCTATAAAAAATATAAATAAAAGGTAGCTCATGACGGACTTTATTCGTGTATACGAAAACGCCCTTAGTAAAGAATTTTGCGACAACTTTATCACGCTATTTGAACAAAGCGCGCATTTAAAGCAGGGCATGACCTCTGGCGGCATCGATTTAGCAAAGAAAGATAGTCATGACTTATATCTGAGTAATCATCCAGAATATGCTGAACAATTAAAACACATTCAGCAAGTTACTGCTGGTTACGTCTTTAAATACATTGAAGAGCACATATTCATGATGATTGGTGCCTTTGGGTTGAAAGTGTATCATCCCAAAACAGGAAAACCAGTTGATTTAACACAAGATAACTATGAAGAAGTCGGTAAACCTCAACTGCCATTATTAGTCCAGCAAATTTTTAGAATGGGTCCTATTCAGGCACAAAAGTACGATATTAATAAAGGTGGCTACCCGTATTGGCATAGTGAGGTATACCCACAAATTGGCCATAACGAAGCCTTGCATCGTGTGCTGTTATTTATGTTTTACTTAAATGATGTCGAAGAAGGTGGAGAAACAGAGTTTTACTATCAACAACGTAAAATATCGCCAAAACAAGGCTCTATGGTGATAGCGCCAGGTTACTTCACGCATACTCACCGTGGCAACAAGCCCATTTCAAATGATAAGTATATTTTAACGTCGTGGATTTTATTCAACCGCGCAGAACAAATTTATGGACAGCCGCAGTCCTAAACTTGTTATATTAGCTATCAGAAACGGCATTCTGATAGCTAACTAGTAACGTGTTTACATCTTTAATAACTGATCAAATAAATCGAAAACCTGATCGAGTTCTTCAATAGTGTTGTAATGCATACAACCAATACGTACTACACCGCCGGTATCTAATACACCTAGCTGCTTACATAAACCTTGTGCATAGAAATTACCATCCCACACACAGATATGCTGTTTGCCTAAAAATTCAGACACGATACGCGGCTCGATACCTTCAAACGTTAAAGCAAAAGTCGGTGTACGCTCTTCTAAACGCGCCAAATCATTAATACCAAATAACTTAATACGTGGATAATCTGCTAAGCGAGTTAAGAAATGCTTACTGAGTGACATTTCGTGTTGTTTAGTGGTAGCAAATGCAGCAGCGAGCTTTTCTCGGCGTGAATGACTATCATCAAGCTCACTAATTGCAGCAATGTAATCAACCGCAGCAATAAGGCCAGCCAGGGCTTCGAAGCTTTGTGTACCGGTTTCCCAGCGACCTGGCACAACATCTTTTGCAGGTTCAACTTTGTATGGTGTGAAACCTTCAAGGTGCTCGCGTTTACCATATACAATACCAAGGTGAGGACCAAAGAACTTGTATGCAGAGCACGCTAAAAAGTCACAATCAAGCGCTTGTACATCAACCAGCTCATGAGGTGCGTAATGAACGGCATCAACATAGACTAACGCACCAACGGCATGAGCAAGCTCAACAATGCGTTTAATGTCATTAATTGAACCAGTGGTGTTTGATGCATACGTCACTGCAACAAGCTTTGTTTTGGTAGATAAAAGGCTTTCAAAATGCGCCATGTCTAAGCTGTAATCAGCTTCGTTGATAAGCGCTGTTTTTACTGTCGCACCTTTATCTTCAGCAGCTTGCTGCCACGATGAAACGTTTGAGAAGTGATCTGCATTGGTGACAATAATTTCATCATTTTCAGTCCAATCACGCGAGATGGCACGGCTAAAGCTAAACGTTAAGCTTGTCATGTTTGCACCAAACACGATTTGCTCTTTAGCTGGCGCATTTAATAAATCGGCTGCGGCTTGGCGAGCGTTTGCCATTAGCTCAACAGTTTTATCACTTGAGAAAAATGCACCGCCTAAGTTTGAGTTGTAGTAACCCAAATAAGCAGTCATGGCACTTAAAACTGACTGTGGCACTTGCGAGCCACCTGGACCATCAAGGAAAACCGGTGACTGACCTGCAACTTGTTGCATAAGTGCAGGAAATTGGCGACGTAATTGCGTTAAGTTCATGGTTTACCCTTACGCAGTGAGTACGAAGCAATCAAGGTAACCTTCTTTGCTTGCGTCTAATTTATTCATTGGTGTAGCGTTGTGCCATACTTCACGGTCATTAATCAGTGCGAACATACCGTCTTTAATTTCCATTTTGAAACATGGCTCTGCTTGCTGGTGTTCATAAACAAGTAGCTCACCACCTTCTAAGTTTTCGTGCGATACACCACATACACACACGTGATCAAAACCATCTTGATGAACACCTTCTGGCGCAGCAGGTGTGTCGCTGTCGATCGCAAGCATTCTGAATTGGTGAATTTCAATATCGCGGTCATCGCTAATACCGGTCATATCGCGGAACTGATTAACGATTTGCTTCATGCCATCAGTGGCTAATAAGCTATCTTCTAAGTTCTCATAAGTACGCTCAACATTACCTTGAAAGGTATTGATTGAGTCGTCTTGTACGAATGCTTTTGTTGCTTGTAGTTTTAGTTCGCCATCAACAACTTTAATTACTGAATAACGACGCTTACGAAATTCACCATCTGCGTATGGATTAGCAGGAAGGTTAGCAAAAGAAGGCTTTACTGCGTCAATATGTGCTTGGCTTACAAAGCGAAGTTGTAAGAGGTTCTGGTTGTTTAATGTAGTCATAAAGATCTCGCCTTAAATGTTGAGAATATTGGCGAGGATTTTAATGCAATTGAAGGGAAAATATTGCGTTATTATGTAAACTCAATGCAGTTATTGATCAATTTTAAGATCGATAAAGTCAAAATAATGAAAATTTAATCTAAAATATAAAAAGCCCGCAAAAATGCGGGCTTTAAAGTGAAAATACGCTATTTACTTATTAAACAGCTTGCTGAATGATTACTTCATCTGCCTTTTTCGTATACTGAGGCATACGGTGGAAGTTTAAGTAACGGTAAGTATCAGCTGCCGTTGCATTGATCTTAGCTGCGTACTCTTGGTACTCAGCAGGTGTAGGAAGTTTACCTAAGATTGCTGCTACTGCAGCAAGCTCTGCTGATGCTAAGAATACGTTTGCGCCAGTACCTAGACGGTTAGGGAAGTTACGCGTAGAGGTAGACACAACCGTTGCTTTATCAGCAACACGCGCTTGGTTACCCATACAGAGTGAACACCCAGGAGTTTCGATACGTGCACCTACACGACCAAAGATACCGTAGTAACCTTCGTCAGTAAGTTGATCTTTATCCATCTTCGTTGGTGGTGCAACCCAAAGTTGAGTTGGGATACGACCACTGAAACCATCTAGTAGTTTACCTGCAGCACGGAAGTGACCGATGTTAGTCATACAAGAACCGATAAATACTTCATCGATTTTCTCGCCAGTTACGTCAGAAAGAAGACGCGCATCATCTGGGTCATTTGGCGCACAAAGGATTGGCTCTTTAATGTCTGCAAGGTCGATTTCGATTACATGTTTGTACTCTGCGTCAGCATCCGCTTCCATAAGCTCAGGATTCGCTAACCACTCTTGCATTGCGGTGATACGACGCTCAATAGTACGAACATCGCCGTAACCTTCAGAGATCATCCACTTAAGCATTACAATGTTTGACTCTAGGTATTCAGCAATAGACTCTTTAGAAAGTTTAACTGTACAACCTGCCGCTGAACGCTCAGCTGATGCATCAGAAAGCTCGAAAGCTTGCTCAACAGTTAGGTGCTCAACACCTTCGATTTCTAGTACGCGACCAGAGAATTCGTTGATTTTGCCTTTCTTCTCAACTGTTAGAAGACCTTCTTTGATACCAAAGTAAGGGATAGCATGAACTAGGTCACGTAGTGTGATACCTGGCTGCATTTCACCTTTGAAACGAACTAAGATTGACTCAGGCATATCAAGAGGCATTACACCTGTTGCTGCTGCGAATGCTACCGCACCTGAACCCGCAGGGAATGAAATACCTAGAGGGAAACGAGTATGCGAGTCACCACCAGTACCTACTGTATCTGGTAATAACATACGGTTTAACCATGAGTGGATTACACCGTCACCTGGACGTAGTGATACACCGCCACGGTTCATGATGAAATCAGGAAGTGTGTGATGAGTGTTTACGTCGATTGGTT
This sequence comes from Pseudoalteromonas sp. N1230-9, assembly GCF_032716425.1. Taxonomy (NCBI): domain Bacteria; kingdom Pseudomonadati; phylum Pseudomonadota; class Gammaproteobacteria; order Alteromonadales; family Pseudoalteromonadaceae; genus Pseudoalteromonas; species Pseudoalteromonas sp. N1230-9. The sequence continues at coordinate 222,958 of NZ_CP090419.1, read as the reverse complement.
TAGGGTAAGCTGATGTATGACAGAAAGACTGCATTGTTAAGTCTGCAGAGAAACCTAAACAAGCAAGGTCTTTAAGTTCATCACGCGTCATAGGACCTGTTGTATCTTGCGAACCAACAGTGGTCATTTTCGGCTCACAGTATTGACCAGGACGTACGCCAGGCATGTTACATGCTTTACCAACCATCTTCTGAGCTAGTGTGAAGCCTTTACCAGAATCAGTTACAAGAGCAGGCTTACGGAAGATATCTTCAGCTTCCATACCTAGTGATGCACGCGCTTTATCCGTTAAACCACGACCGATGATTAGTGGAATACGGCCGCCAGCACGCACTTCATCAAGAATTACATCTGATTTAAGTGAGAAAGTAGAGATTACTTCATCAGTACCGTGACGCTTAACAACACCTTCGTATGGGAAGATATCGATTTGGTCGCCCATGTTTAGCTCGTCAACAGGAAGTTCGATTGGCAATGCACCAGAGTCTTCCATTGTGTTGAAGAAGATAGGCGCGATTTTACCGCCTAAACATACACCACCAACGCGTTTGTTTGGCACGTGAGGAATATCATCACCCATGAACCAAAGTACAGAGTTAGTTGCAGATTTACGAGAAGAACCCGTACCAACTACATCACCAACGTAAGCAAGAGGTAAACCTTTCGTTTTAAGCTCTTCTAGTTGTGAGATAGGGCCCACTTCACCTGGTTTTTCAGGGTTGATACCTTCGCGCTCATTTTTTAGCATTGCTAAAGCGTGTAATGGAATATCAGGACGAGACCATGCATCTGGTGCAGGAGAAAGGTCATCTGTATTTGTTTCGCCAGTTACTTTGAATACCGTAACTGAGATTTTTTCAGCAACAGCTGGCTTATTTACAAACCACTCTGCATTTGCCCAAGACTCGATTACTTGCTTAGCAAATTCGTTACCTGCTTTCGCTTTTTCTTCTACATCGTAGAAAGCATCGAACATTAATAATGTATTTGATAAACCTTTAACAACGATTGGTGCTAACGCTGCGTCATCTAAAAGATCAATCATAGGCGCGATGTTGTAACCACCTAACATAGTACCAAGTAGCTCAGCAGCTTTTTCTTTTGATACCAATGGAGAGCTCGCTTCACCTTTTGCAACTGCAGCTAAGAAACCTGCTTTGATGTAAGCTGCATCATCAACACCTGGTGGTACGCGGTTAACAAGAAGATCAAGAATAAACTCTTCTTCGCCTGCTGGTGGATTTTTAATTAGTTCAATAAGATCAGCCGTTTGCTGAGCATCTAATGGCGCTGGTACGATACCTAACGCGGCACGTTCTTCTACGTGTTTACGATATTCTTGTAGCACAATATTGCCCTCTTGGTGACGTGAAAGTACTCGGTAGTATTAAACTAAATACCAAATATATAACCCAGTACTTATAGTATTCTGACGATTGATTATAAAGCTTTTAAGTATAGATGAAAATCCATGCTGCGGTTAGGCACTTTATATTCACTATAAATAACATGAATAGTAGTTAAAAAAAAAGCTATTCAGATGAATATTTATTAAGTAAGAATCATTCTTATTTTAGGCATAAAAAAACCCAGCCATATGGCTGGGTTTCTCAAAACTTACAACTCACTATTAACGCATAACTTTTACACGTTGAGTTGATGTTAGTTGCGCTTCAACACGACGGTTTTCAGCGTGAGCTTCTAAAGTGTTTGCTTCATTCTTCAAACGCTCTTCACCATAGCCTTTTGTTGAAATACGATCTTCAGAGATGCCGTCTTTGATTAATTCATCAGCAACATCATCAGCACGCTTTTTAGATAGAGTCATGTTGTACTCAGCATCACCTACTGCTGAAGCATGGCCTTCTAAAACAACCGTTGCGTCTGTATTTTCCTTCATGAAGGTAGCAACTTCAGCAATGTCATCAAAGTAGCGTTGTGGAACAGCCGCTGAGTCATGAGCAAAGCTAACTAGTAGGCTAATTGTTACTGGCTTCTCTTCATACAAAGTACAACCCGTTGCATCTACAGCGTCTGTCATCGGCGTGTTTGCACATTGGTCATCAGCATCAATTACACCATCGTTATCAGAATCTGAATCTGTTGGCTCTTGAACAACAACTGGCGCTGGCTCAACAGGTGCCGCTGGCTCGCTTGATTGACCGAATAAGTAGCTTACACCAAACTTAGCATTTAAGTCTGACTCACTGAACTCTAAACCTCTGTAGTAAGATGTTTCAAAGTTAACTGATAGACCCTCAGTTACAAAGTGCTGGTAACCTAGACCAATATTTGCAAATGTACTTTTCTCGTACACATCAATTTCTTTAAGACCTAACACACCGTAGAATGGACCACCAGAAAAATGGTGCAGCATGTCGATGCCGTATCTATCCATGTCCATGTCGTACTTATCACCCGTGATTAGGTGTTCAGTATCAATATTTCCATCAGCGTACTCTAAACGAGCGCTCCAGTAATCTGAGAATCGGTAACCAATCTCAGCACCGAAACCTGTTGCATAACCAGTTCTCACATTAGGTGAGTAATCTGTTGCAATCCAAGATGCATCGTAGTAGTCACCGAATACACCGATATAAAAACCTTCTTTCTCTGCAGCAAATGTTGATGCACTAGTTGCAGCTAATGCGATCGCCATAGTAAGTGATTTTAATTTCATTGTTTCCTTCCCATTTTCACAATTAAAATTTTCAGCTAAGTCATCCCAGCCCATTTTATAAGCAGAATACTCTTCGATTTGTTAACCTATACTTAATAGGTAACAGGTTATACTACTAACTCAAATCATAGTTTGATTCAGGTCATTAGAAACTATAGGTGATAATATAAAACTTACCTAATACTATAGTTAAATCGTCATTCAAATTAACAACTCGTTATTATTGTTAATTAACAACGACTATAAATTAACTAAAAAATAGACTTAATAACTAGGTGCGTTAACTTATATATAAAAAGTGTTCAGTCATATTTCTTAGCATAGGTGTTAAATATTACACTTAGGCACAGTAGCTAACAATCAGCCTTTTCTGGAATTTTTTAAGTTCCACAAAAAGTTTGATAATTCGCATCACCCTCCTTAGGAGGCTCATACCAATGTGTATTTTCAGCTTTATAAATATAAGGATTTGATATCACTTTCAAAAATGCTTCCAGTGAAGCGCTTTTTCCAGAGTTCTCATATTCACCTATAATCATTTCGATATTATGGTTGCGTGGAATGACTGCAGGATTAACAGCACGCATCGTTTTATAACTTTGAGTAGATGTTCTTAAAAACCATTTTTTATACCATTCTTTTATATTGGCAGGTATGGTTACTGGAGACTGTAATGACTCAGTCAAAAGATTAAATGTGTTGGTATAATCCAATTTATGTTGCTTCATTAACGTCAACAATTCAGAAACAAGTATATGGTCATCTTCTTCCAGGCTTTCTAAGCCCAGCTTTTTTTGCCACATAAAATTAAAGGCGTCATTGAACCGAGTTGAAAAGCTATTTATAACCGCCGAAAGGTCTGTAAGCGCTTGTTTTTCGTCTTTAAATAAAAGTAATAGGCTTTCAGCTAGGCGCGCACAATTCCAATTAGCAATCGTCGGCTGATTGCCAAATGCATAGCGCCCTTGGTGATCAATTGAGCTAAACACAGTATCAAAATCAAAGTTGTTCATCATAGCGCAAGGACCATAATCAATGGTTTCACCACTTATCAAGGTGTTATCAGTATTCATAACACCGTGTATAAAACCGACACGCATCCAACTTACTATCAACTCAATTTGCTTGTCTTGTACAGCTGTTAAAAAGTCGATATAGCGCTTTTCATCCGTGCTATTAATTTCAGGAAAATGACAACAGATCGCGTAATCGACAAGCTTTTCTAACCCTTCTATATCACCCTGTGTTGCTAAGTATTGAAATGAACCAACACGGATATGGCTTTTAGCTAAACGCGTGACGACCGCACCAGGTCGAGGAGGATTTCGATATACCGTTTCACCAGTAGTCACCACAGCTAAACAGCGCGTAGTCGCGATACCTAGCGCATGAAGCGCCTCACTCATAATGTACTCACGCACTGCAGGGCCAATGGCACAGCGACCATCACCACCGCGCGAGAACACTGTTGCTCCTGCGCCTTTTAGCTGCAAGTCCCACAATGTGCCATCTTTATCTGTAATAGCGCCAAGCAAATGCGCCCTGCCATCACCAAGACGCGGTGAAAAATGACCAAATTGATGACCTGAGTAACCAAGTGCAACCGGTGCCACGGCGTTATCTATCGTCGAACCAGATAGTAATTTAGCTAAAAATTCGCTGTCATGTTTAATTGAAAAGTTATCAGCTAGCTTGTCATTGAAGAGCAGTAATTGCGGCTTAGCAGCGGTGCTCGGCATATCTTTAATAGCGAGCAGTTCACTGATATCTGTGTATCGAGTTTGCAGTTTCATAACTGTCCTTAACGTGTGGCTACACCTACGCGGTTATCACCTACCCCATAGGCCACAAGCTGACTAAGTGCTTGCAGGCTATAGCCACTTTGCTGTTGTAATTCATTGAAAAAATCTTGTGCTGCTTGTAACGATTTTTTAGTTTGTAAGCCGCCCTCTATCAACTCGTGGGCACGCAAGTAGGTTTCTACATCGCGAGAAAGTAAAAAGGTATCTTTACCAAGCGCTCGCAAAGCGTAAGGGCCAGTATTTCCCCCTAAACGCGCACCATGTTTTTTAAGATAGGCCCACAAGCCAATAATATTGTCAGTTGGCCAATCCGCAATAAACTGGCTAAAGCTGCCATGTTTTTCGGCAACTTCGTGGATCATGTATGCGTTTTCTGGGATCGTTTGTACTTTTTTAAAATTACGAACAATTCGCTCGTCACTGGCTTTTTGCTCAAGCATATCTGGCGGCATCATCAACAGTTTCTCTACGCTGAAATCCCAAAACACGTCGCGAAAACCTGCCCACTTGTTATTGATAACAGACCAATAAAAGCCGCTTTGAAAAACTTTACGCGTGAACTCTTCTAACCATAAATCGTCATGCATTTTGGCAATATCAGTATCATCGAGCGGGTTTGATAACAGTGCATGCAGCATTTCTTCGCTGCCCTTTCGAGATACGGCTCGTTGATAAATATCGTTAAATTTTTCCATCATTTTTCCAATTTATTTGGTTAACGCTAAGTGTACGTAAAAACACGCTTATACGTAACCATGTTGCAAAATCGGTCACTAAAAAACAAATCCTTCGCCTTGACACCTAGATGGCTAAAATGCTTTAATCGCCGAATATACCCTATTTAACTATGTTGGCTTTAACCTTTAAAGCGAGCATAAAGGGCTGGAAGAGGTGCGTTATTCAGGTAGCGTATGGGAAGAGCACAGACTCTGTTGATCATACGTGAGGGGAATTAACGCCGAGAAGTAACACCGTTTGTGAGGTGCTTATTTCGGGCGACTGGGCTGAATCCCAGCGACTGTCACCAACAATAGCAAATTGCTATTGATTAGTTTGGTGGAGAGCTTCTGGTCTTAGTATAATAAGGCCGTCGCGTCTTTATTATTTTAAGCCCATTCGCTCTTCGAATTATACCTTGTTCGAACGACGACATGCGGCTCCATTCAAATGTTCCCGCATAAACTCTTCGAATACCTTATAAGTTCGTGAGAGATGATCAACAATTTTGATTTAAACGACTATCCATTATGGACAGCGCTTGTCACGCCTTTTTCTGAATCTGGCGAGGTCGATTACACGGCCCTTGAACAACTGGTGGCTGAGCAGCAAGATGCAAATAACGGCATTTTATTGCTTGGCAGTACCGGTGAAGGACTGGCGCTTTCACTTAAAGAGCAACAAGCCATTGTTGAGCATGTTTGCCAATTAGCACCGAGTGTCCCCCTCATGGTTGCTGTGGGCGGTATGAACCTTAAGCAACAAATTGCTTGGGTTGAATACTGCAATCAACTACCTATTCATGGCTATTTATTGGGCTCACCTCTGTATGCAAAGCCAGGGGTTGTTGGCCAAACACATTGGTTTGAAAGCCTACTTAACGCAAGTCATCACCCTTGTATGTTGTATAACGTACCAGGAAGAAGTGCAGTTGAGATTGCACCGCAGGTGATCAAAAACCTTGCTGAGCACAAAAACCTTTGGGCTTTAAAAGAAGCCAGTGGCGACATTAGTAAATTTGAAGGTTTTAGAACGGCATCTCCAACACTGGCCATTTTCAGTGGCGATGATGCACTTATGCCGTATTTTGCTCAAGCTGGTGCAAAAGGTTTAGTGTCGGTTGCCGCGAATGCTTGGCCGAGTCAAACCCATGAGTTTGTTAAACGCAGTTTAAGTGGTCAATACCCAAATCTATTCACCGATTGGTCGCAAGCAATCCAAAGTTTATTCGCTGTAGCAAATCCAATCCCCGTAAAAGTACTGATGCACCTGCAAGGTAAAATAAATACCCCGCATTTACGTCCGCCGCTTACACATTTAGAGCTTGAGCAAACAGACAGCATCACCCACGCAAACAACACAATTTTATCTTGGAACTAAAAACAGGTTTTATCATGAGCTGGTTAGAATTATTAAACAACTTAGAATCAGGCGCAGTTCGCGCAGCAACACAAGACGAGAACGGCAACTGGCACGCCAATGTTGAAGTTAAACAAGGCATTTTAGAAGCCTTTAAAAATGGCACAAATACCGAGTTCCCAGGTGGTTTTGTTGATAAGCACAACTTAGCACCACAAGGCTTTGCAGCAGATGCAGGCGTGCGTATGGTACCAGGTGGTAGCAGTGTTCGTCGTGGTGCACACGTTGCCAAAGGCACCATTATCATGCCACCAGCGTATGTAAATATTGGCGCGTTCATCGACGAAGGCACAATGGTCGACAGCCACGCACTAGTGGGTTCATGTGCACAAGTGGGTAAAAATGTTCACCTAAGTGCGGCAGTACAATTAGGTGGCGTACTTGAGCCAATTGGTGCCAGCCCTGTGGTAATTGAAGATGACGCATTCATCGGCGCAGGCTGCGTTATTGTTGAAGGTGTGGTTGTGAAAAAAGGTGCCGTACTTGCGCCGGGTGTACGCTTATCTGCAACCATTCCTGTCTACGATTGCGTTAACGAGCGCCAGCTAGACAAAGGTGAAGCAATCCCAGAAAACGCGATTGTGATCCCAGGCTCTCGCCCAGCTTCAAATGCATGGGGTCGTGAACAAGGTCTAAGCATGTCGTGTGCATTGATCGTGAAATACCGTGACGAACAAAGCGATGCATCATTACTGTTAGAAGAGGTTTTACGTTAATGAGCTTTTTGAGCACGCCCATCAAGCAAGCGGTTGAACACGTTTCAACGCATCTTGATACGCCATTTTTTATCTATGATTTAGATAAATTAACTGCACATCTAAATCAACTGACTGCACAAACCGATGTGAAACTTTGGTATGCCGTTAAGGCCAACCCACTGTCTCGCATTATTCAATGTTTAGACAGCGCAGGGTTTAACTTTGATGTTGCAAGTAAAGGTGAACTTGAGCAAGTACTTGCTCAAGGCATCGATAGCGAGCGCGTGCTCAACACAGGGCCTGCAAAAAGCCCTAAACAAATTTCACATTTTATTGCTCGCGGCGTACGTACTTTTGTGGCCGAGAGCATTAACCAAGTTCGCTGGTTAAATGAGGAAGCAACAAAAGCAAATTGTCAGTTGCAAATTCTATTGCGTGTTCAATTACGTTGGCCAGACAGCGAAAAGAATCCACTTGGCGGCGATAGCCTTACTCCTTTTGGTTTAGGCTGTGATGAGTGGCAAGCACTCACTGCAAGTGATTACCCAGCTCTTAGCTTTGATGGTCTGCATATTTTCCAATGGGGCAATATGCTGAGCACTAACAAGCTCGCCGAGCTATGGCGCGCGATGATTGCGCCATTACAACAGCTAGCACGCTCATTAAATATTAACCTTCATATTCTCGATTTAGGGGGTGGCTTAGGCATTCCTTATACCCAAGATGCTAACCAACTTGATTGGTCTGCACTTATCGAGACCCTGGCGAGCATTAAAGCAGATGCTGGTGTCAAAGAGCTTTGGATGGAACTTGGCCGCTATGCGGTGGGCGAATGTGGCCATTACGCAACACCGGTTGTTGAGCGCAAAGAGAATTACAATCAACAGCAGGTGATTTTATCAGGCGGTATTAACCATTTACTTCGCCCTGCTGTAACAAGCCAAGATTTCCCTGCGGCGTTACTACGCGAATCAACGGCTGAACCTAAGGCAATGACTTTATACGGCCCGCTTTGCACCGCCCTTGATTGCTTGGGTGAACACCAATTAGCAAGCGATTTAAATGAACAAGACTGGTTGGTATTCAGCCAATGTGGGGCATATGGCTTTACCGAAAGTATGCCGTACTTTTTATGCCACGAATTAGCGGCTGAATACATCCTTGAACAAGGCAATATTGAGTGCATTCGTAGCGCTGAAGATGCCAGCTATTATTTGAGGTAATCGCCATGAGTAAAGAATTCATTAGCCAAGAGAATATTGTGGTTGGCGAGATTGCCAACGGCCTACCACTGACAATCCCTGTGTATCGCTTAAAAGGCGATGGCACAGGCCCAAACGTGTATATACAAGCCAATATGCACGGTGCTGAGGTGCAAGGTAATGCAGTAATTTATCAATTGCTAGAGCAGCTAAAATCACTCAAGCTGCATGGCGATATTACCCTAGTGCCTTATGCCAACCCAATTGGTTGTAACCAAAAATCAGGCGAGTTTACGCTAGGTCGCTTCGATCCAATTACGGGCACCAACTGGAACCGCATGTACCGCTTTAACAAAGCCTTACCATCACAAATTGCTGAACAGCACAAAGACAGTGATGATGCGATCCTTAAAGCGGCGTTTAAAGAAGCACTGGTTGCTGATATCGACAGCCAACTAACAGGCCCTGATTACAGCCTAACAACCGGTAAACGTATTGCGCTTAACTTACAAAAGCTTGCCCATCAGGCTGATATTGTTTTAGACCTTCACACTGGGCCTATCTCAAGTCAGCACTTATATTGCCCTGAATACGCCAAAGACAGCGCGCGCTATTTCAACATAGAGCATGTGTTATTGATCCCGAATGATTTTGATGGCGCGATGGATGAAGCGAGTTTCTGTCCATGGTGGTCGTTATCTGAAGAGCTTGGCAAACAAGGCCGTGAATTCGCTGTCCAAGTCGAGGCATTCACCGTTGAGCTAGGTAGCCAAGAAAAAATCGATTTAAGTGCAGCTCTTGAAGATGCAAATAGCATTTTAAGTTACCTCAACCACAAAAAGGTATTAGTTGATGCAGCGTATCAACCCAAAGCGATGACACGTTATGCCTGTATGCTTAAAGATTATATTGCTTACTACGCTCCCATGGGCGGCATGGTGGAGTACCTAGCGCCACTGGGTGGCCATATTAAAGCAGGTGAACCTATAGCCCATATTTTAAGAATGGAGCGCTACCTATCAGAACAACCATTACAAACACTCAGTTTTGATAAAGATGCAATAGCCATTTTACATTTTGCTTCAGCAAGCGTGAATCAAGGCACCGAATTATATAAGTTTTTTACCAACGTATTTGAGCTATAAGCTCACCCCTTCTCATTGCGTGAGAGTCACGGCTTAGGCCGTAACAGCAGAGTCCCAAGTTTCGCTTGGGGCTCTATTTACCTAAAAATTTAACAATTCAGTACAAGTTCACGGTTACTTATGTAAAAATCGTTATACTTATCTTAACTTCACCTCTATTCAATAAGGAAATCGCAATGGGATGGCGCACGTGGCTAGCTGTCGCTAGTTTATTTTCTGTACCTGTTATGGCGCAGACAGAAGAAACAAAAACCAATGAACAAGATGACGCGCTCGAATTAGTAAAACAATGTATTTTAAATGAAGCGATTGGTGGTGACGGTAAACAAACGCTCGAAGAGCTTCGAAAAAAATGCTCTGATTTAGATGAAAGTAAAAAACTTACAGCACTTGATAAACGAAAAGCACGCGAAGAAGTAAGTAAAAAAAACCGCAATGTAATCACGCCACATAAACGTAACTATATCTTGCCACTGTCTTACGTATCGCATCCAAATACTCGCCCTTTTGACGGTTTAAAAGATCTAGCAGAAGAAACAAATGGTGAGCCACTCGACAACCTCGAAGTAAAATATCAGCTGTCAATTAAGGTACCTATCTTTGAAGGCTTCTCAGATAAAGATCAAGGTGTGTACTTTGCGTTTACGATGCAGTCGTTTTGGCAATTTTACAACAAAGATATCTCTTCACCATTTCGTGAAACCAACTATGAGCCAGAGGTATTCTGGATAAACTACCTTGATGAAGAAAATGTCTTATGGGGAGATGAAATGGCAATTGCGATTGGTGCATCACATCAATCAAATGGCCGAAGCCAACCGAATTCTCGTTCATGGAATCGCATTTATGCAGACTTTTTATGGGAAAAAGATGGTTTTGTGTTTAGCTTTAAACCTTGGTACCGCATCCCAGAAGATGAAAAAGAAGATGAGCTAGAAGCCAGTGGTGATGACAACCCTGATATCTATAAATACATGGGGTACTTTGAGTTTTCTGGCGCTTATCGTTATAACGAACATGAATTCAGCTTTATGACACGCAATAATCTAAACTCAGATAATCGCGGGGCAATTCAACTCGATTGGTCTTTCCCTCTTTGGGGCAGATTACGAGGTTACGCACAGTACTTTAATGGTTATGGTGAGAGTTTGATTGATTACAACGCCGATATTGAACGCTTTGGCGTGGGTATTCTGTTAACTGACTTACTTTAAGTTTCATTTTTAGCTTGTATTAATTTAGTTGATTTTAAGTGAGAAGCAAAAAGCACTAAACAATTCTACGTTTAGTGCTTTTACATTTTAGCTTAGTTAACTATAAGTTAAGGGCATGCCCCCTGGATGCTCGCCATTGGATGGCCATGATGATCATAATAGTGGTGGGTACACGTGCCGCCACCTCCAGAAGTGCCTAATCTACCACCACCTCTTACAACTGGTATATTTCCCCAACCTAAAGGTGCACTTCCTGATCCTGCAGGAGTACCTATGGCACCACCTCCAGGGCTACTTATTGACTTTGGAAATTTTTTGTCAAACAACTCAGCTAAGCAGTTTGAAATTTGTGAAACAGAGAAATTAACTTGCTTCAATACGCCTAGAGATATACCGTCGAGTATGGTGGCATTTTTATTAAGTTCAATCCCGATAAATCCAGCACTATCTAAACTTAATTCATAGGCAACTTGATTTCGCGGATAGTTTACTGGCACGTCAGTATTTAGTGTAAAATTTTGAATGACAGTTCTATTTTCAGGGACATACTCCCAAGTCCCACCAACAGAAACACCTCCTGCGCTGACCCCAAAATTAACTCCAGTGAAGCGTGTCTTATGAAATGAGCGAGTATCTAATTGTTTTTGCCTTGCGTATTCTTGTGCACGGTTTTGAACATTCGCCATATTTCGTCCGTCAAGCATCGCATTCATAGCTTTAGCCTCAGGCGCATTATCACAAGTCGCATTTGTTGTGTTAGCAGTACTGTATGTATTGAATTTTAATTTTTCTGTACTACTTGGCATCGTCCCTTGATTAAAGTCAGCTGTAACTTGCGCTGCGATCTCATCTAGCTGAGCATATGTATCTAGTACGTCATTAATCAAAGTATCAACTGCTGTAGGGTAGCTACTCATATCTCTAAGTGTATTTGACATATTGTAACGCGGTGTACCTTGATTACTATGCTCATTATAAAAACCGAATATTTCACGGGTAGCTTGGTTAACCACTAATACTTTATTTGTTGTTGAATAGCATTGCTCTTCACTTCCAAATACAGGATTAGGATTTCTACCAACTTGCTGGCATACAAGTTTTGGCTTTAACTTTTTCGCAATTTCTTTAGCTTCTGAATAAGTACAGTCTTTACAGATCCTAGCCTTAAAATCCTGACTAAATGTTTTCCCTGACACGCTTAGCAAAACTAAGCAGATAATAAATTTATACATAATATCAATCCCTAGTTCAATGTATCCATAATCGGAACTTAAACTATAGCCAAGAAATCTAAGAGATCAACATAAAATCAACTAATGCTACATAACCACAACAAACACCCCTTCAAACTCTGCAACAACGTCGTTGCCATCAAATATAGTGACAGGCACTACATAACTGGTTTTGCCTTTTGTTTCCAGTTCGCTAAGGTTACCTTTACAAGTTTTCACATCAACACAACCTCGAGGGTCGGTATTAAGTGGTTTTAAGTATTTAATGTTAGCATCAGCTAACACGATATTTCCTTCAAGACCTGCTTCTTTCAGCGCAAGGTAAGTTGCTCCCCACCCTGTTAATGTAGCTAAACTATAAATAGAGCCAGCAAACATGGTGTTATGAAGGTTTAAGTTCGCATCTAAATCAGCGCGGGTAGTAAACTGCCAATCAGTATAACTTTCAACTTTAATACCCATCGCATCACTAATTGGAATTGATTCACGCCATGTATTTTGTAGTACTTGTGTCCAGTTTGGGTGGCGGAACCAGCCTGGTTCAGAAGGTTTTTGTTTAACCATTTTCCAGTGCTGTACGTCATCATAAGCTAAATGCGCTTTTTCTTTTAACTCATAGCCATGACGCTTATAGAAATCAAGAGCTCGCTCACGAGCAAACAACACGAGCTCATCGGCATCTTGAGTCCATGCGATTTTTTCTAATTCATGTAATAAACGGCTACCAATATGCTGATTGCGGTTACCTTCGGCTACCGCCATGTAACGTACTTGCGCTTGCTGATGATTATTAAAGTGAAGGCGTGCCACACCTAATACTTCACCATCATTATTTTTGATAAAGCGGTGCTCTGCGTCTTGTTCTAAATCATCCTGTTCAGAACCGCGCGGCTCGCCCCATGGCGCTCTTAAAACCTGCCAACGCAATGAATAATACGCTTGCCAATCTTCGCTGCTTTGTGGGGTGGTCACTTTAAACATAAATACTCCTGTGATAATTCAGCCATCTCATGTTGTTTTTTCGTGGCCTAACGAATGCAAATTACGATACGCTATCTTCCATCAAGTTGGAATAATACTTTGGTGACCTAGCCAAAATTATTATTCTTCGCTGTAAAAACTACTGCACAATTGGCACTTTAGCGAGGCTAGTCTATGCTGAAGTAATTGTCATACTTTATACATAAAAAGTTAAAGGCCCGAAATATGGAACATTTTTTTGAACCCAGTGGCGCGATAAAACAGTGTTTTATTGAAGATTGCCACAGGCTCGGGCAACTTATTTATTGGCACAAGCAAGGTAGAGAGTCTATTCAAGTAAGACAAATGAACCAGTTTCGCTGGCTGTTAATTAATGAAACATTACAATCTGTAGTCGAAAAGCGCCGCCCTGCACGATTACTTTTCCCTCACTTACAGTACCTTGCAAGGCTTTGGCAAGAGTTAGAAGAACCCAACAAAATACTCGAGCTGGGGTTAGGTGGAGGTGCTATCCGAAATTATTTACAGCATACCTACCCACAAAGCCACTTAACTTCTGTTGATAAAAACCCCGATATTATTCACTGCTACAAACGTTATTTTGGTGGTCATCATGATAATAATTTACGCTGTTTCGATGCTCAGCAGGTGTTAGAGCAAGGGCATGAGTATGATTGGATTATTTTAGATTTATTCAGTGAAGTAGATGCACCATTATTTTTATTTAAACATCAATTTTATGCCAAGTTACGTGCAGCAATGGCAAAAAATGGCTTACTATTCATCAACTTTTTATCTAACCACCCATCACAACTAAAACAACTTGAGCATTTACTCATCACTGAATTTGGTAAACGCCCAAGTATTGAAAAAATCCCTAACTACGTCAATCATATCGTCATGATCACAAAGTAATCATACTGATAGGTTAAACGTTACAGGGCCATCGTTGCGCAGGCTCACTTGCATGTCAGCTGCAAATTGCCCAGTCGCTACACGTAAACCAGCGTCTTTTGCTTGAGCGATAAAATACTCATATAACTCATTTGCCTGCGCTGGTGTGCCTGCACTTGAAAAGCTTGGACGCATGCCCTTTTTAGTGTCAGCCGCTAGCGTAAACTGCGAAACCACTAAAAGCTCTCCCTTGATATCATTCAAACTTAAGTTCATCTTTCCTTGTTCATCGGTAAAAATGCGGTAATTACTAACTTTATGTAAAAGCTTCTGAGCGCTTTGCTCAGAATCTTGTTTTTCCACACCTAATAGCAGCAAAATACCTTGTGAAATTTCACCCACTACTTCGCCTGCCACTTCAACTTTCGCTTGTGTAACTCTTTGAATTAAGCCTTGCATTGATCCCTCGATAACTTGATATACATTAAATCTGCGGCACGTCGCATTGCCGCCAAATATACCTGATTATCACTGCTGTGCCCAATGCCATCTAATATCAACAATTGCGCATTGAGCTGCTCTGCTAATTGCTGCACCGCACTGTAACGACACACCAAATCAGCTCGACCATGAATAAACCAAGTAGGAATATGTGCCAATATATCACTGTGTTTCGTAATATAGTGATCCTCAATAAAGCAACGATGACGAAAGTAGTGAACCATTAATCGTGCTTGATTCAGTGCTGAGTGGGGTTCAGATATACACCAGCTTGTACATGGCTCGGCGTGACATAAAACCTGCTCCCAATGACACCATCTTTTTGCATACTTATTAGCATTTATTTGGTCTTCACTACTAAGCTGGCATTGATAAAAATCTAATAGCTGCGACCAATCGTGTAGTTCTCCTGCAAATTCTCTATAGCTTTCTGGGTAAAATTGGGCGCCTGCACCTTGTTGTGAATACAACCATGCAAAATCACTTTCACAGGCTAAGAAACTAGCTCGTAAAAGCAGCCCTGCAACGGATTCAGGATGACTAATAGCATAAAGCAAAGCCAATGTTGCCCCCCAAGATTCACCACTAACAAGCCACTTTTTAACGCCAAGTTGGATACGTAAAAATTCAAGATCAGAGATCAAATCCTGTGTCGTATTCGCTTGCGTATCGTGAGGTGTAGAGTGACCGCATCCTCGCTGACTAAACATGATTACACGATAGCGCTGAAGATCAAAAAATCGGCAGTTTTCAGGACATAGTCCAGAACCAGGTCCCCCATGACAGACAACGACAGCAATGCCACTGGGCTCTCCGAATTCCTGAACATGAATTTGATGACCATCCCCTACACTCAGATGATAGTCGCGGTTAGCTACGTATTGTGGATGAAACTGCACCTCGTTCTCCTTAGGTGCAGTCAGTTTAGATATCTATATCAGGGGTGTCTTCAATATTTTCTGGGCTGATACAGACCGTAAACTCTGCACCGAGTAATACAACAATCCACGACAAATATACCCATACAAACAAAATAGGAATGGTCGCCAGGGCCCCATAAATAACTTCATAGGATGGGAAATGACTGATATACAGTGCAAAGCCTTTTTTAGTCAGCTCGAACAACATAGCTGCAAATAAAGCCCCTGGTATTGCCGCTCTAAATGGAACTCGTGTGTTAGGTACTAAAGTATAGAGCATAATAAAGCCCACCATAGAAATAACGTAAGGTAAAAGCTTTAATAGGAATCCACTAAAACCGGGGATTCCTTGATCAGCAAACGACACTAACGACACAATATAAGAGGTCACGCCAATACTTGCGCCCAATAACACAGGCCCTAAGCTTAAAACCATCCAATACACGGCAAAAGAAATCATCATCGGCCGCTTTTTCTTAATTCGCCAAATACGATTGAGAGTGGCATCGACATTTCTAATCAATAACAACGACACAGCAGCTAAAAAGCCGACCCCAACTGCCGTCATCTTATTTGCGTTACCAGCAAAAGAACTGATATGCTCCTTAATCACATCGGTCGATGTGGGAACTAAGTTAGTAAATAGAAAGTTTTCGATTGTCACTAAGGTACTCTCAAACCCAGGAAATGCTGAAAATATCGCTACGCCTACGGCAACAAGTGGCACAATCGATAGCAAGGTCACATACGCCAAATAGCCAGCATTAACCGTAATTTGATCATCGATACATCGCGTCAAATACTGCATCCACCAACTAGGTTGCTGCTTTAGGAAAATACTTATTTGCAGCTTATAACGACTGAGCTTCTCATCCATAGAATCAACTTTCTGCTAAAATGTTTTGATAATCATAGCAATCCGCCACATAATTTGAAATGACAGGCATCCAAAAAGGGAACTCAATGAAAAAACTGACACTTTTAAGCGCACCACTATTTGCAGTTACCATGGCATTATCAGGCTGTCAGTCAGCTTATTATTCAGCCATGGAGTCTGTAGGTGTCCATAAGCGCGATATTTTAGTTGACCGTGTTGAAGAAACTAAAGAGTCTCAACAAGAGTCACAAGAAGAATTTCAATCAGCATTAGAGAGGCTGACCACATTAATCAACTTTGATGGTGGCGAACTACAAGATGCCTACAACCAACTCAATGATGATTATGAATCAAGCCTTGCAGCTGCGAATCAAGTAACCACCAACATCAACAAAGTTGAAGATGTAGCCGAAGCGCTATTCGATGAATGGAGCGATGAGCTTGAACAATATAAAAGCGCTTCTCTAAAGCGTGAAAGCAGCAAAAAGCTTAATGCAACCAAGCGCCAATTTGACCAACTGTTACGCTCAATGCGCAGTGCTGAGAGTAAAATGGAGCCTGTATTAACATCGCTTCACGATAACGTGCTGTATCTAAAACATAATCTTAATGCACAAGCTGTAACAGCTATCAAAGGCGAGTTTACGAATCTAAAACGCGACATCAAAATTTTAATGGATGACATGAATAAGTCGATTGAAGACTCAAATAAATTCATTGAGCAAATGAATAAAGCAAGCTAGTCATCTTACGCACATTTCACTAAGCCTACTTAAACGTAGGCTTTTTTATGTAACCTCTTGTTACTTTTTAATGATTTATCTTAAATCTTATTTTGCTAAACTCATGGCAAAGAATAAAAAGTAAGCATGTTATGCATTTAAAAACACTTCCTACACTTATCGCCGCTGCACTTTTAGCAGCGTGTAGCAACTCTAACACTGTTGATGTTATTGCTGGCGAAGGTACGATTACCCCGTTAAAAACCGAAGGAGAGCAGGCAGGTCGTTACCATAACCTTTACCCCGGTGACAAAGAATACCCAACAACCTGCACCGACAATTGCTATGAAACGTCTGAACTGCTTGTATGCAACGACAGCAACTCACAATGCCACTATCAAGGCGAACAAATAGTACCTAAAGTCGATTCAGGCTTTACAGTTCGCTGGTTGGGTCATGCAGGCTTTTATATTCAATCACCCAGTGGTGAGCAGTTGTTGTTTGACCCCGTTAAGGATCAGTTTGACTCACCTGTAGACTTGGCCTTCAAACTCGCAGGCGGTATCTATCGCAAACCTGGTTTTTGGCCAACAAAAGTAGAGCTTGATGGCCTAGATGCGGTGATGTATTCACACATCCATTATGATCATTTTAACAAAGCGGATATAGAAGAAATTGGCAATGCTCCACGCTATTTAGTGCCTTTAGGATTTGCAGATAACTTTCCTACCGGTGGTTTTACTATCTCAGAGATGGCGTGGTACGCAAGCACTAAAATTAATGATTTAACGATTCATGCCGTGCCAGCTCACCACTTTAGCAGCCGTATCTTAGTGCCTTTTATTTATGAAGATCACAATAAAGATTTATGGAATGGTTGGTTACTCGAACAAAACGGAAAAACCTTATTTTTCGCTGGCGATACCGGTTACTCAAAACATTTTCAGGATATTAAACAAAAATACGGCGAAATTGATGTGTGTTTGATGCCGATAGCGTCCTATTTCCACCAAGAAAGCGGCAAGTGGTATCGCTATGTACACACAACACCTGAAGATGCGTTAAATGCAGCTGAGGAGCTAAGCTGTAAAGTGATGATCCCATGGGGGTATGGTAACTCAAGCTGGCAAATGGGCGACCATTCTAGTCACTCTGCATTACTGCGATTACTGCACATGCAAAAGGCCATGAGCAGCCAAGTTCCTCTATACATATTGAATGAAGGTGAGCAAGTGTCACTGTAGTAAGATCTTGCCCCTATCAATCTAGCACACTAAAGCGGTTAGACTTTCGTCTCTTTTATTAAACTATGAAGTAAGTCTAATCGTTTATGTAATTGTTTATCTGCATAGTATTGGGCAGTACTTACATTAAAAATCATTAGTAAAATAAAGTAGAAAACAGGCTGGTCAATCGTTTCAGGAAAGAAGTATTGCACAACTAAAAGCGTGAAAATAAAACTTGCATACTTACTGATAATAGACCACCACTTAGGCCTGAGCGCATCTATTTTCTCATTGATGGATTCATTATGCTGCATCTGAGAAAAAGCAATTTGCGCGTCCACTTGATCCTTGTCCATTAAATCGATTCCTTTGTTTTTGTAGGCAGCCTTATTTTACAAGTTAAAGGTTGGAGCTAGAAGTTCTTTATTTTAAAGGCCTAAAAAAACCGCCGTATTTTTCAATACGGCGGTTTATATTTTTTTAAAACTAAAAGACGTTATTAGTCTTTAGCTTGACGGCTCGCACGTTTACGGTCACTTTCAGTTAAGTGACGTTTACGAATACGAATGCTCTCAGGTGTTACTTCCACTAACTCGTCATCATCGATGAACTCAATCGCTTGCTCAAGCGTGTAGTTTAGTGGTGGCGTTAATGTTTGCGCTTCATCAGTACCTGATGCACGAACGTTTGTAAGTTGCTTACCTTTAAGTGCGTTTACAGTTAGGTCGTTATCACGGCTATGGATACCAATAACCATACCTTCGTAAACTTCAACACCGTGACCGATAAATAGCTTACCACGGTCTTGTAAGTTGAATAACGCGTTAGTAAGTGCTTTACCCGTTGCGTTCGCAATCATTACACCATTCTTACGTGCACCAATAGTACCGCCTTTATGTGGACCATAGTGATCGAATGTATGGTAAAGAAGACCAGAACCAGAGGTTAATGTCATAAATTCAGTTTGGAAACCAATTAAGCCACGGCTTGGGATCATAAAGTCCATACGTACACGGCCTTTACCATCTGGAGACATGTCTGTTAGTTCACCTTTACGAAGACCAATTTGCTCCATGATAGAACCTTGGTGCTCTTCTTGACAGTCGATTGTAAGAGTTTCGTATGGCTCTTCTTTTTGACCATCAACTTCACGTAAAATTACTTGTGGACGAGATACAGCAAGCTCGTAACCTTCACGACGCATGTTCTCGATTAAGATACCTAAGTGTAATTCACCACGACCAGAAACACGGAAGCTATCAGGGTTGTCAGTTTCTTCAACACGTAGCGCAACGTTGTGAACAAGCTCAGCTTGTAAACGCTCAAGGATGTTACGTGAAGTTACGAATTTACCTTCTTTACCAGCAAATGGTGATGTATTTACAGAGAACGTCATTGTTACTGTAGGCTCATCAACGCTTAGTGGTGGTAATGCTTCAACGGTATTTACATCACAGATAGTGTCTGAAATTTTTAACTCGCCAAGACCTGTGATAGCAATGATGTCACCCGCGCCGGCAGATTCTGCTTCGTGACGCTCAAGACCTAAGTAACTCATTACTTGGCCAACTTTACCGTTACGCTTAGTACCGTCTGCACTAACAATCGTTACTTGTTGGTTAGGACGAACAGTACCACGCTTGATACGACCTACACCGATAACACCGATGTATGAGTTGTAGTCAAGCTGAGAAATTTGCATTTGAAGAGCACCTTCAGGATCTGCATCCGGTGGAGATACTTCGTCAACGATCATCTGGAACATAGGTTCCATGTTGTCAGATGGCGTGTCTAAATCCATTGTTGCCCAGCCGTTGATAGCTGATGCATAGATTACTTTAAAGTCTAACTGTTCGTCAGTTGCACCTAGGTTATCGAATAAATCGAAAACTTGGTCCATAACCCAGTCAGGACGTGCACCTGGTTTGTCGATTTTGTTGATAACAACAATCGGCGTTAAACCTTGTGCGAATGCTTTTTGCGTTACGAAACGCGTTTGTGGCATTGGACCTTCTTGAGCATCAACAAGTAGTAATACTGAGTCAGCCATCGAAAGTACGCGTTCTACTTCACCACCGAAGTCGGCGTGTCCTGGGGTATCTACGATATTGATATGGTAGTCATTCCAAGAGATAGCTGTATTTTTAGCTAAAATGGTAATACCACGCTCTTTCTCAATGTCGTTTGAGTCCATTACGCGCTCTTCGTTACCGCCGCGCGTTTCTAATGTGCCTGATTGCTCAAGCAGTTTATCAACCAAAGTTGTTTTACCGTGGTCAACGTGGGCGATAATCGCTATATTTCTTAACTTTTCGATGCTCATATTTTTTCTCAGAGAAATTGAATCTCATTGATCCTGCAAGATCTACGCACTCATCTGAGTTTTCACCAGATGTCCCAGCATAGGATTTAAAAGGGCGCATATTATCCCTTAATAATGGCATGGATGAAAGTTTATCCAATATAAATTTATAAACTTTCTTCAGGCTTTTTCTAAGTATCTGTTTTATAAATGACAAATTTATGAAATTTATTCATTTCAAATAGTAAAAACTGGCGATATTCTGAGTAATGAGCCATATTTTGAGAGTAAATTAAGCGCAGAGTTCAACGATTAGGTATGTTCAATTTCTGTGCATTTGGCATCGTGAAAAAGCAATGCACCACAATGAAACTTTTACGCACCAAAATTGTGCAAAAAGTTTTAACAAAACCCTATTCTATTTTTTTTTATAAGCCTAAACAACATGTTAAAAATATGGCATGAAATCAGCTTATATAAAACAAAAGCAATAATGCAGCAAAAATAAAACCCAACAATTGGAGGACACATGTCACAATCGGTTTTAGATTTTATCAAAGAAAATGACGTTAAGTTCATTGATTTACGCTTTACTGATACCAAAGGTAAAGAACAGCATGTTTCTATTCCTCATCACCAAATTGATGAAGAGTTCTTTGAAGATGGCAAAATGTTTGACGGTTCTTCAATTGCTGGCTGGAAAGGCATCAATGAATCAGACATGGTACTAATGCCTGTACCTGAGTCTGCTAAAATGGACCCATTTTCTGAAGAAGCTACTTTAATCGTACGTTGTGACGTTGTTGAGCCTTCAACACTTCAAGGTTACGAGCGTGATCCACGCTCTGTTGCAAAGCGCGCTGAAGAATACATGCGTTCAACAGGTATCGCTGACACTGTTTTATTCGGCCCAGAGCCAGAGTTCTTCCTATTTGATGATGTAAAATACAAATCAGACATGTCTGGTTCTATGTACAAAATTGATGATATCGAAGCTGCATGGAACTCAGATAAAGACTACGAAGGTGGCAATAAAGGCCATCGTCCAGGTGTTAAAGGTGGCTACTTCCCATGTTCACCTATTGATTCATCACACGACTGGCGTTCAGCTACATGTTTAGTTCTTGAAGAACTAGGCCAAGTTGTAGAAGCTCACCACCACGAAGTTGCAACTGCGGGTCAAAACGAAATCGCAACACGCTTCAATACCATGGTATTAAAAGCAGACGAAATCCAAGAGATGAAATATGTTATCCATAACATGGCTCACCTTTATGGTAAGACAGCAACCTTTATGCCTAAGCCACTTGTAGGTGATAACGGTTCTGGTATGCACTGTCACCAATCTTTAGGTAAAGATGGTGTAAACATCTTCGCTGGTGACAAATACGCGGGTCTTTCTGAAGAAGCACTTTACTACATCGGTGGTATCATCAAGCACGCTAAAGCAATCAACGCATTCGCTAACGCGTCAACTAACTCGTACAAACGTCTAGTACCAGGCTTCGAAGCACCAGTAATGCTTGCATACTCTGCACGTAACCGTTCTGCTTCAATCCGTATCCCTGTGGTACCGTCTGCAAAAGCACGTCGTATCGAGGTACGTTTCCCTGATCCAACAGCTAACCCATACCTAGCATTCTCAGCAATGCTTATGGCTGGCCTTGACGGTATCAAAAACAAGATCCACCCTGGCGACGCTATGGATAAAGATTTATACGACTTACCAGCTGAAGAAGCTGCTGAGATCCCACAAGTTGCCTCTTCACTGAGCGAAGCACTTGCTTCTTTAGACGCTGACCGTGAGTTCTTAACCCAAGGTGGTGTATTCACTGACGATCTAATCGATGCATACATCTCACTGAAGAACAAAGAAGTTGAAAAGCTTAACATGACAACTCACCCAGTTGAGTTTGAAATGTACTACAGCGTGTAATTACGCTGTAGCAGAATTATCTATATCAGATAATAAATGTGTGTTCTCAAGCCCGCTTTGCGGGCTTTTTTAATGGTAATTCGACGTATTCTCCTCTACAGTTTTAAATAGATTAAGAAATGCAGGGTTGCAGAGTGAAAAGCATAACTTTATTGTTAGCAGTACTAACTTTTGTTAGTACTTTTAGTCATGGTACCGCTCAGAAGAAAGTGTATTCGTGGAAGGATAGAAATGGTGTTTTAGTCTTTTCTGATACACCACGTCCAGGCGCAACTGAAGTAAAGCTAAATACGCAAAATCTCACTATGCCAGCAACCGATACGAGCATTCTAGATAGCAGCCCTAACGTTACACCGGTTAATTTTAAAGTGACAATAGCCTCACCTGAAAATGAAGCCACCGTTAGAGAGAATACCGGTTCCGTTTATGTAACGACTCGTATTAGCCCACGCTTTGCAACAGGCTTTAAGGTACAACTCTTTGTTGATGGCACTCCTTTAGGTGTTGCCAGTAGCAGTACAACCTTTGCACTTAGAGAAGTCAATCGAGGCGAACACACACTGCAAGCTAAGCTTTTTAATGAGAACAATAAACTCGTTTCGGTTAGCCCAGTAAGCACCTTTTTTATGCATCGAGCATCTGTATTAAACGGCAATTAACTTTTTATAATAGATACCTCACAATGCAGAATGGCTGTGCTAAGCTATGCTTAATCGCAACGCACTAAAATGGTGCAAACATGCTCAGTAATACTCCCTTCGACTCAGAAATACTCGACAGTATCTGGAAAAATTTAAGTACTGCAGTTATCTTGCTCGACCGAAACTTCAAACTGGTTTATGCAAATGACAGTGCAAGTGAGCTTTTAGGTTTAGGCCCAAAACGTATTATCAACCAACCATTCGATAATCTATTTAACTATCACTCAATTGATTTAAAACGTATCGCCCAGTACTCGTTGTTCGATGGTGTTGATTGCCACCAGCATAGAGCTGACGTGGTGTTCATCGATTCTCGTCATGCTAAATTAACAATCAGTACGCGACGGCTCAGCAGCAAAAATGAAAACTACATTTTGTTTGAATGCCGCCAAATGGACGATGAAATTCGTCATGATCAAGCCTCCAATCAAATGCATCAATATCAAGCTGCGCGTAATTTAATACGCGGTTTAGCGCACGAAATAAAAAATCCGTTAGGTGGAATTCGCGGAGCGGCGCAATTATTGCAGTACGAGGTTGATCAGCAAGAACGAGATCAATGTGCAGAGCTTATTATTGAGCAAGCAGACAGATTGCGAGAGCTAGTCGACCGATTACTTGGTCCGAATCAGTTGCCACACAAATCCTATGGCAATATTCACCAAGCACTTGAGTCAGTAATCAAGCTAAGCATGCTAGATAATAGTGCGAATATCACCCTAGTAAAAGACTATGATCCGAGCATACCTAATGTGTATATCGATCAAAGTAAAATTCAGCAGGTGGTGTTGAACATTATTCGTAATGCCCAACAGGCTCTCGTTGATGGTGGTGAAATTAGAATAAAAACCCGTATTAACCACCAGCATAGACGTCCTGGTAAAGCGCCGAAAAAAACCTTGCTGATCCAAATTTCGGATAATGGTCCAGGTATAGATAAGAATCTAAAAGAAACTTTGTTCTATCCAATGATCACCAATAAAGAAAATGGTTCAGGGCTTGGTTTATCCATCGCGCAAACCTTGGTTGACCAACATGACGGACACATAGACTGTGACAGTTGGCCTGGTCATACAGAATTTAATATCTATTTGCCTTTTACGGATTAATGGTTTTTTGGAGTAATCATGAAAACAGTCTGGTTAGTTGATGATGATGCCTCAATACGCTTTGTATTAGAAAAAGCGCTGGCAAGAGCAGGATTTGAAACCCAAAGCTATGCAAATGCACAAGATGTACTTAATGCATTAAAATTTAGCCAGCCCACAGTGCTCGTCTCTGACGTGCGTATGCCAGGTATGGACGGCATGGCATTGCTAGAAACAATTGCTGATCAAAATCCTGGCTTACCTGTGATCATCATGACTGCCCACTCAGATCTCGACTCAGCAGTTAATGCGTTTCAAAAGGGGGCTTTTGAGTATCTTGCCAAACCGTTTGATTTAGATGAAGCCGTAGCATTGGTAGAAAGCGCATGTCGTGCTAACTCAACAAAAAAAACCAAACGTAAATTAGCACCGCAAACCAATGCGCATATCATAGGTGAAGCACCTGCTATGCAAGAGGTGTTTCGTGCGATTGGTAAATTATCAGCTTCAAGTATGAGTGTGTTAATCAATGGCGAATCGGGTACAGGTAAGGAGCTTGTCGCCAGCGCCTTACACAACCATAGCCCACGCAAAGAAAACCAGTTTATCGCCCTTAATATGGCTGCCATTCCTAAAGAATTAGTGGAGTCAGAGTTATTCGGCCATGAAAAAGGCGCATTCACAGGAGCTGACAGCATTCGTAAAGGCCGCTTTGAACAGGCAAATGGCGGCACATTATTTTTAGACGAAATTGGTGATATGCCACTTGATGTGCAAACTCGCTTATTACGTGTACTCGCCGATGGTGAATTTTACCGTGTTGGCGGTCATCAAAGCATTAAGGTCGATGTACGAATCATCGCCGCCACCCACCAAAACCTTGAAGACTTGGTAAAACAAGGAAAGTTTCGTGACGACTTATTCCATCGTTTAAACGTGGTGCGTTTACGCCTACCCGCCCTGCGTGAACGTACCGAAGATATTGAGCGCCTCGCACAACATTTTTTACATAAAAGTGCTAAAGAACTGCAAGTCGAAAGCAAAATATTAAGCCCTAAAGCCACTGAGCAATTACGCCTATTCAATTGGCCTGGCAATGTTCGCCAACTAGAGAATACCTGCCGTTGGTTAACTGTTATGGCGCCAGGTGAGCTTATCAGCGAGCAAGATTTACCTCCCGAAATTATTGCCGCAGCCCCTACAGAGCATGAAGGCGACTGGCTAGATGCATTTCAACAATGGCTTAATCTTGAACTTAAACAAGGTAAAGAGAATATTTGGCCTGCCATTCAAGCACAATTAGAAACTCGCTTAATTAAAACCGCACTAGCAAACTGTGCAGGCCACAAACAAGAAGCAGCCATCAAAATTGGTTGGGGGCGTAATACATTGACCCGCAAGCTAAAAGAGCGCAATATTAGCTAAATTTCACACTATGAACACAGTGAATCAATGAAGTTAATCGAGCATATTCCGCTTATTAAACAAATGGAAATTATTAACAGGCTGTCGTTTTTTAGAGAGTTTTCTCTTAGTGAACGACAGGTGTTATTAGAATCGTTTAGTCACTTATATTTAGTACAACAAGGCCGTGCGGTTTTTAAACAATTTGATAATGACAAACGTCTTTATATTGTACTAAGTGGCTCTCTTACCGTGTTTAAGCAAAGCCATTTAGTTGAGCTAGGCAGTATAGAGCCTGGTGAATTTATTGGTGAAGGCGCGTTTATCAATAACCGTGAACGAAGTACCAGTGCGCGGGCTAAGATCGATACTATCGTACTTGCAATCACACCAGAAGCGCTTACTCGCCTACCAAACGTAATACGTGAGAAAATAAAAGATCGTATCATCGAAGGAATGAGTGAACGCATCATTAAGCTCAGTAATTATTTAGAGTCACGCGGCTAATCCATATACACAATTTGTAACGAGCAATTCAGCCAGCTTGGTTCATTAACCCGTGCAGTAAACCAATAGGTGTCTGAGGGCTTTTCACCAAATGGGGTGTTAATAAAAGGCTGAGAATGCGCATACGTTTGCGAGTAATTTTTATAGTAAATAACTAGGTAACCGTATAAATACTCCCAGTTGAGCACCACTTTCGTACCGCTTCTAAGTGTGAACTCTGCCTGTGTATCTGTGAATGTCACAACAAGATCATTGAACTTATCTTCATCACACCCCGTTGTTAAAACGCGACTAGGCATTGAAAACTCGCCTTGCTCACTTGGCTCTTTCAAGTAAAAGCCGATGTTACCATTTTTGTAAACATGATTTGCTTCAGTGATGTATTTAATAACGGGTTGATAGCCAAGCTGCAGCATAATGTCACCTAGTTGCTCTGCTTCATGAGTCAGTATTTTATCTTGCGAAAGCATGAGTGTGGCTTCAGAGAACTCCCGTGGAATATCAAGCTGAACATACTCGTAAGGCAAACTTTGGTTGCGTAGTGCTAACTCTAATTGACTCTTTTTTTGTGCATCAAGATTTTCGGTGTAAACGTAGACCGTAGGTTGCTGGCAGCTAGCTAACAGAAACAGCATGCATAGTATATAAATCTTCTTCATAGTGCTCCCCCACAAAGATTACAAATGTAATCTAAATGAGAAAACAATACAATTAATTTAAATATTTATTTAACCACTTATCAAAACTTTTTCGTGTGTATAAAATCTCTTTGAATAAACGATGGGTCTGGTATTCGAGTAGTTTTTCTTTATTACTTTCACCAAAAACCAGTTGACTGTGATTATCATTAAATCGTGAAATTAACGCGAAGCCTTGTTCTGACTTTTCGGGCTTAGCTTTGATTGCTTTTGTAAGCAAAGCTCGCACATCATCTGCGGCTAATAGTGACGAATCCTGTAACCCCATTAACTCTTTTCTTAGTGCTGTTCTTACGCCCATTACTACTTCTCCAGAACGAATTTAAAATGAAACGAGATTGCTTATAGCAATTAGTACACCAATTTAGAACGGGCGCAGTGTACCCAGCAAATGCTGCAATTTTTTTACTACTTTTGAAAAAATATCATTATTTTTCCGAAAGCAGTTTTAACCCTTTTAAGAAGTTAAAAATTTAATCTTGGTTCAATCCAGTGCTAGGCTTTATAATGGCTAGGATTAAATGACGAGAGACCAACATGAACGAAGATTTCATAGAAATTGAACTAGAAGAAGAGCCTATAGAGTTATGCAATTTGCTAAAAGTGCTCGACCTAGTCGAAACCGGAGGCCAGGCAAAAGCACTAATAGGTGAAGGTTATGTTGGAGTAAACCATGAAATTTGTACAATAAAACGGAAAAAATTATACAGTGGTGATGTGCTCGCTTTTGATGGTGAGTTGTTTCAATTAACATTAAGCGAAGATGCAACACCGAATCCTCGTCCACCAGAAACACCGAAAAAAGCGCAACCGGAAACGAGCGAAACGGCACCGAAAAAAACAAAACGCAAGCGTACTAAAAAACCAAAAGTAGACGAAAAAACAGGCCGTCGCCCTATTTCTTTTGGTTAACTAGAGCTTGCTTAGTTAACATAAATCACCTTTAATTGAATGCGATAATAACAACAATAAAAGGTGATTTATGACTCCTCCCGCTTGGCTTAAGCCACTTGCTTGGGCAGCTCTTGTTTGGAATCTTTTAGGCGTCATTGCATTTATAATGCAGCAATTAATCACGCCCGAAATGATTAACCAACTCCCACTTGAGCAACAAGCTGCATACCGTGATATCCCGCTCTGGTCAACGTCTGCCTTCGCGATAGCCGTATTTACAGCAAGCTTCGCGAGCATTTTATTGCTAGCAAAAAAAGCCCTTGCCAGAGAGCTCTTTTTAATCTCGTTTATCGCCGTATTAGTCCAGCAATATTATAATTTTGTGGTGATTGATAGCCTTGGTATGTTTGGCGTAAGCGCATTAGCAACGCCATTTTGTGTCATTATTATTGGCTTAGTACTTATGTTTGTCAGCCATATAGGCAAACAGAAACACTGGCTCGACTAAAGATACTTACTTATCTATAAAAACCTTACTTAGTTAACTGACCATTTATCTTTTTGCCCTTGAAATAAATCGTGTCGGCATCAACACTATTTAAGTAGCATACTTTTTCGTCAGCAAAATAAATTTACTAGCTGGTATTAAGTTTGCAACAGGCTAGTGTATATCTCGAAAAGGAAACACAAAACAAGCTCGGCTTGTTAAAACCACAGGGGCAAATAATGAATAACAGTTTTGATACCCAAAAACAGCTTACAATCAATGGTGAACAATACCATATTCACTCTTTACAAGGCTTAGGCGATAAAGCAAAGCGCTTGCCATTCTCGTTAAAAATCTTACTCGAAAACCTATTACGTAATGAAGATGGCGTTAATATCAAAAAGCAAGATATTGAAGCTTTATTAAACTGGGATCCGCAAGCTAAACCATCAGCAGAAGTAGCGTTTACGCCTGCCCGTGTTGTCATGCAAGACTTCACAGGTGTGCCCGCCATTGTTGATTTAGCCGCGATGCGTGACGCCATGGAAAAACTCGGTGGCGATCCAGCAAAAATTAACCCTCTTTCACCCGCTGAACTTGTGATTGACCATTCGGTGCAAGTTGATGGCTACGGTGAAGATGGCTCATTCGACTTAAATGCGAAACTTGAATACGAGCGCAATAAAGAACGTTACGAATTTTTACGCTGGGGACAAACCGCTTTTGATAACTTGAAAGTTGTGCCACCAGCAACCGGTATCGTTCACCAAGTCAATTTAGAATATCTAGCCCGTGTGGTGTTCAATGATGAAAAAAATGGTAAATCACTGGCTTACCCAGATACCCTTGTCGGCACAGATTCACACACAACCATGATTAATGGTCTTGGTGTACTTGGTTGGGGCGTAGGTGGTATTGAAGCCGAAGCCGCCATGCTAGGCCAACCAATCAGCTTATTGATCCCACAAGTTATCGGCTTTAAGCTAAATGGTCGTCTGCCAGAAGGCACGACTGCAACTGACCTTGTGCTAACCGTAACAGAAATGCTGCGTAAGCATGGTGTGGTGGGTAAATTTGTTGAGTTTTATGGTGACGGACTCGCCGATTTGCCACTTGCTGACCGTGCTACTATCGCCAATATGGCACCAGAATATGGAGCAACCTGCGGTATTTTCCCTATTGATGATGAAACCATTAACTATCTGCGCTTAACAAACCGCGATGATAAACAACTTAAGTTGATAGAAGATTATGCAAAACATCAAGGCTTATGGCGAAACCCTGGCGATGAAGCTCATTACACCGATACTCTTGAGCTATCGCTTGATGATGTGGTGCCAAGCCTTGCGGGTCCTAAACGTCCACAGGATAGAATTGCCCTTGATAAAGCGGGCGACATCATTGGTGAGCACTTAAAGGGCTTCCAAGATGAACGTATGCAGCATCGCGATAAAAGCGATATTCAAGAGGCGCGCATTGAAGATGAGGGCCCTACAACCAACCCTGATGAGCCAGTAAACGAAGCACAATTTATGGGGGCGGCTAAGGTTAACTTTAAAGGCGAGGAGTTTGAGCTGAATGACGGTGCGTGTGTCATTGCTGCAATTACAAGCTGTACAAATACCTCAAACCCCAGTGTTATTTTAGCAGCGGGCTTAGTCGCTAAAAAAGCAAAACAATTAGGCTTAAAAGTGAAACCTTGGGTTAAAACCTCATTGGCACCTGGCTCTCAAGTAGTGACTGACTACCTGAAAAAAGCAGACTTAATGGATGATTTAGATGCGTTAGGCTTTAATCTTGTTGGCTATGGCTGTACAACCTGTATTGGCAACTCTGGCCCACTGGCTGATGAGATCAGCGAAGCCATTCAAAAGCACAAACTGGTAGTCAGCTCTATTTTATCAGGTAACCGAAACTTTGAAGGTCGTATTCACCAAGATGTGAAAATGAACTTTTTAGCTTCGCCACCACTTGTTGTAGCCTACGCTATTGCAGGCCGCACAGATATTGATGTGTACAACGAGCCGCTAGCACAAGACCCTAATGGGAATGACATTTACCTGAAAAATATCTGGCCGAGTGTCAGTGAAGTCAATGAATTAGTAAAAGAGACCGTGACCAAAGAAATGTTCGCATCAAGCTATGGCAATGTGTATCAAGGCGATGATCGCTGGCAGAAAATTCAAATTCCTGATGGCAAACTTTATGATTGGGATGATGCGTCAACCTACATCAAAAAAGCGCCCTTCTTTGATGGTATGGAAATTGAGCCTCCAGGTATTCCGAGCATTAGTGGTGCACGCTGTTTAGCAAAATTAGGTGACTCAGTAACCACTGACCACGTCTCGCCAGCAGGTGCGATTAAAGCGGATGCCCCAGCAGGTCTTTACTTGCAAGAGCACGGTGTGCAAAAGGCACAATTTAACTCGTATGGTTCGCGTCGTGGTAACCACGAAGTGATGATGCGCGGTACTTTTGCTAATGTACGTTTACGTAATCTATTAGCCCCAGGCACCGAAGGCGGTGTGACCCGTATGCAGCCAAGCGATGAGCTTGCCAGCATTTATGATGCAGCGATGCAATATCAGCAAGATGGCACGCCACTGATTATTTTAGCGGGCGCGGAGTATGGCACAGGCTCATCACGGGACTGGGCTGCTAAAGGTTCACTTCTGCTTGGTGTTAAAGCCGTTATTGCACAAAGCTATGAGCGTATTCACCGTTCAAACCTGATTGGTATGGGTGTTTTACCCCTACAATTTAAAGAAGGTGAGAGCTATGAGTCATTGGGTCTAACGGGTCATGAGTCATTCGACTTTGAAGGCTTATATGACAAAACCAATGAAGTCAGTGTGATTGCGACTAACAGTGAAGGCAAACAAGTTAGCTTTAGTGTTGATGTGCGTATAGATACCCCGAAAGAGTGGGATTACTACAAACACGGCGGTATTTTACAGTATGTACTGCGTAATATGCTGGCTGAGCAGTAATTGCTGTTAAGTTAACTAAGGGGCTGAATTTTCAGCCCCTTTTTTGTTTAAAACACTAACAATACCAATCCGCAATAATACTTAATCATTTTGAGGGATTAAACCTGTCGCTACCTGCGTTAAAAATTTCTGATTTAGAACAACTAAATAACGAAATTTTTGCCTTGTTATCAACGAGGTTTTATTGCCTCAAAATAGACCACTTAATTAAGCGAATTGGTATAAATTGCAGTTTAGACCAACACACTTATTTACAAAAAATAAAAAACAAATAAAAATCAGCATGTTAAAACTGGACCATAGTTTGCAAATGCTAACCAGATAACAACCATAATAATTTTGGAATCCATATGACTATTGCATCATTTAAACGCGCAATTTGCGCAACGGCCATCTCATCAAGTTTATTATTAACAGGCTGTGTTATTCATGTCTCTCCGGGTCAAATCGCAGAACAAAAACAACAAGACTTAAGCGTGTCGTCTGCAAATATCAGCGAATTAAAAATTGATGCCGAAGCAGGTTCACTGATCATCAAAGGCGACAGCAACGCCACGGCTATCACAGTGAATGCTAATATTTATGCAGCTAAAGGCGATGAGACCTATACATTAACACTCGAAAAGCACGGCGACAGGGCTGAGCTTATCAGCAAGCTCAATAATGGAAGCTTGTCGTTTTACAGTGGCTCATCCCCTCATATTGATTTAATTGTCTCTGTGCCTAACAAGGTTAAACTGGATATCGATGATGACTCAGGTGATATCGTGATTCGTGCTATGCAAAACGATATCAGCATTGATGATGACTCAGGATCAATTGTGATCGAAGGGGGTCGCACTATTAATATTGATGATGACTCGGGGGATATTCGCATTAGCAATGTCAGCGGCAATATCAGCATTGAAGACGATTCTGGCTCAATTATGATAGACCAAGGCCAAGGGCGTATTGATATTGAAGATGACTCTGGTGATATCGGCATCGAAAACAGCCAAGGCCCTGCACGTATTATTGATGAATCAGGTAGTATCAGCGTTAAAACATTGGCTGGTGCGCTTACTATCGAAGATGGCTCTGGTGATATAGATGTAAGACAAATCAAAGGGCTGGTTACCATTACCGATGGCTCTGGCAGCATTTATGTGAATGACACACTTGGCCTGACAATTATCGAAGCGGGTTCAGGCGATTTAAGTATCGATAACATCAACGGCCCAGTAAAATTGGACAAATAACCGACAATTGCTTGATTTAGAACAATCCTATTAATGACAACAGCACCTACACTTTAATTAAGGCTAAAGTGAGGTGCTTGTATGACTGAACAAACCATCATTCGAATCTTAAAAACCTTTATTATTTTAGGTATTTGCCTAATTGTACTGGGGCATTCTTTATTAGCTGGTAATTACTTAGGTGATAGCATGGGTGTGCATGGCATTATGATCAGCGCAGCGTGTATTGCTGTTGGCGTGCTGTTCTCTTTGCCCACCAAAATTTATCTCACTATTTTACTGATGAAAATAGAAAGCGACCTCACAGCACAAAACAAACAAAGTTAATTCCCACCTTGCTCTTTTAGCTGCTGCTCAAGTTGCTTGGTACGCTGCTCCATAAGCTGTTTTACTTGCTCTGCGTCTTTCATCATTTTTTGTACGTTTTTAGGGTCGTATACGCCAAGCGCTGAAGGAGCTTCGTCAGCTTTAGCAGTTGCTGGTTGCTTCTCATTTGCCTGAAAAGTCTCTGCGGGTAACACTGTTATGTCGTTAGGATCTAAACTTACCGCAGTACTTACGTAATTAGGGTGAGGAGTATCAGCATAGTGCCACTGACCATGTTCATCTTGCCATTTATACACGACAACAGGTGTATGTGCGTCTTTGCTAAAGCTCAATTTCTCGGTTAACTTTTTAGCTTGTGTACTTAATGCATCGGCACCTTGCGAAGCAAAATCACTCACATTACCACTCACTTTTTCAGAGTAACGTTCGAACATACTAAGTTCTAAGTAAGGCTTACCATCTGGCTTTTTAATATAAAATAGCAGCGCAACACTAATCAGCAGCAACATGACTGCAAAATAACAAAAACGCTTCATCCTTCCATTTACCTACTATTGATAGCGACTTACAATCTTAGCAAATTCTCCTGAGGCTTTAAGACTTTTTATAAAGTCATTAAACTGCTCTTTGATTAAAGATGTTTTTGCTGTTGCTGAAAACTGTAATTGAAGTGGCGCTTTTCCCACGTTATAGGTGCTTACAGTTAATTTTTTGAATACTTCATCTCGGCTCACATACCAGTTTAATGCATCTAGAGAAATAACGGCAATACGCTGATTATGATCCCAGTCCATTAATGCTAAGAGCATCTCTCGTTCTGAATAAAAATTCTCACGGTGCATCACCCCGCTGTCAAAATAATGCTCAAATTCGGGATAAGTATAAGCATAACGACCCATAAATACATAGCCTATTAGCTCATCTATGGGTGGTATATGGCAGCCATATGGCATGACTAACACATCCTCTACAAAGCTAATCGCCTCACTCCAATAGTACTGGTTACTCCCTGTATACCAATCTATAGATTCAATGCGCCCATCGAGTAACCCATCATCAAGCATTTTCTGCGAGCGCTTTTCTGGCGCATACGAATACTGTACCTCAATAGCATATTGCTCACTAAAGCGTTGCAGTATGTCCTGAACAATACCGCCTTGTTCGGCATTCATAAAATGATAGGGAGGGTAATCGCTGTCTGGTAGCCCAACCCGCAATACTTCTGACTGGCAAAACGGTACTACAAAAAATAAGAAAACTACAAAACGACTCATCGACGACCCCATGCTACTACTAAGCCGCGAATTGTACACAAAAGACACAAAAAAAGCGCAACCTAAGTCGCGCTTTATGAATTTTCTGATAGGAAAATAGGATTAAATACCATCACCATCAATGTGCAAGCCACATTCACGGTTTAAACCGAAGAAACGCGTCTCTTCTTCTGTCATGCCTGGTTCAAGTTTACGGGTTGTATGAACATCGCCCATAGATACATAACCTTGCTCCCAAAGTGGGTGATAGGGTAAATCATGTTTAGTTAGATACTGATAAATATCTCGGTTGTTCCACTCAATAAGTGGATACACTTTCACAGTACCACGGCTAATTTCAACAATTTGCTTGTCAGCACGACTAGATGATTGCCCGCGGCGCAAACCACTAAACCACGTACCCGCTTCAAGCTCGTTTAAAGCACGGGTCATCGGCTCAACTTTATTCAGTTGATTGTACTGCTTAATACCGGCTTCACCTTGTTCCCAAAGTTTACCAAACTTCGCTTCTTGCCACGCTGGGCTAAGCTGGGCTTTATAAACTTTAAGATTAAGCGAAAGTCGCTCCGTCATTTGCTCGATGAACTGATAGGTTTCAGGGAACAAATAACCAGTGTCAGTCAGTACCACAGGAATATCTGGCTGCTGCGATGTCACTAAATGCAGCATCACCGCCGCTTGAATACCAAAGCTCGACGACAAAAAGTGCGTGCTTGGTAAGTTTTCAAGTGCCCACGCAACACGCTCCTCTGCGCTTTTATCAGCCAGAAGACCATTAATATCAGCCAGCATAGCTGTTTGGTCTTCTTTGCTCATCGTTAAGATGTTTTTAAATTCACTCATGGTTAATTCCAAACCTTAAAGCGGTGTCGCTTATAAAATTATGCGTGAAAATCGGTTACTGAAACTTTAACTTCAGCAACAATGCCTTTGCGAATTACAAAATCACCAAAACACTCGCCTTCATTACGCTCACTTGCCCATTGGCCAATAAGCTTATCGAATGCCTCTAGGTAGATGTCTTCGCCAACATTTTCTAAATACAATTTAGGAATACGCGTGCCTTCACGGTTACCACCTAAGTACACGTTGTATTTACCCGGACCTTTACCAACAAGACCTGCTTCTGCCAACATGGCGCGGCCACAGCCATTCGGACAACCCACAACACGCATAATGATGTTGTCATCGCCAATACCATGTTTCGCTAATAACGCTTCCGTTTTCTCAATTAAGCTTGGTAAATAACGCTCTGCTTCAGCCATCGCTAACGGACAGGTTGGTAATGCCACACACGCCATTGAGTTTTTACGCTGCTCTGTATGGCTGTCATCAATTAAGCCATGGTTGCGAGCAATTTCTTCGATTACCGCTTTTTGATCAGCCGGAACACCTGCGATGATTAAGTTTTGGTTTGCAGTCATGCGGAAATCACCTTGGTGAATTTCAGCAATTTTACGGCAGCCTGTTTTAAGAGGTTGATTTGGGTAATCTAAAATACGACCACTTTGGATAAACAGCGTTAAGTGGTGCTTACCATCAATACCTTCAACCCAACCGATACGGTCACCACGGTGAGTGAACTCATACGGGCGGCTCTGTTCAAATTGAACACCGGCACGTTTTTCAACTTCAGCTTTAAATACATCAGAACCTACACGGTCAAGTGTGTACTTAGTTTTTGCATTTTTACGGTTTGAGCGGTTACCCCAATCACGTTGTACAGACACCACGTGCTCAGCAATTTTCAATGTGTGCTCAAGTGGAATGAAACCAAAGTCATCCGCTTTACGTGGATACGTTGCTGTATCACCGTGAGTCATCGCAAGACCACCCCCCACTAACACGTTAAAACCAACTAACTTGCCGTTTTCTGCAATTGCCACGAAGTTTAAGTCGTTCGCATGCACATCCACTTCATTGTTCGGTGGAATTGTTACTGTGGTTTTAAACTTACGCGGTAAGTAAGTTGAACCTAAAATTGGCTCTTCTGTGGTTTCACTCTTTTCACCATCTAACCAGATTTCAGCGTATGCTTTGGTTTTTGGTAATAGGTGCTCAGAGATCTTCGCTGCCCACTCGTACGCTTCTTGGTGAAGCTCAGATTCAACTGGGTTCGTAGTACATAATACGTTTCGGTTTACGTCGCCCGCCGTTGCAATTGAGTCAATGCCCACGCTATTAAGCATTTGGTGCATGCCTTTAATATTTGGCTTAAGCACACCATGGAACTGGAACGTTTGACGCGTGGTTAAACGAATGCTGCCATAGCTGGTTTTCTCTTCAGCAAACTTATCAATCGCTAACCATTGCTCTGGCTTGATGATACCGCCAGGCATACGAGCACGTAACATAACATTATGTAACGGCTCTAATTTTTGTTTAGCGCGTTCAGGGCGAATATCACGGTCATCTTGCTGATACATGCCGTGGAAACGGATCAGTTGGAAGTTATCAGCAGTGAAACCACCGGTGATCTCGTCTTTTAAATCTTGCTCAATTGTGCCACGTAAAAAGTTACTTTCTCTTTTCAAACGCTCGTTATCAGAAAGCTTTACGTTTTTGTCTTGTTCGCTCATGGTATTTCCTAAATTTGTTACAGTGACGGCTGTTAGCTTTAAACGTGATTAGTACACGTCTTTCTGATAGCGATTTGCGCTACGTAAATCTTTTAAGTATTGCTCAGCTTGTTCATCATCTTTGCCGCTATTTTCTTTGATAATGTCTACAAGCGCCTGATGAACATCTTTCGCCATACGGTTTGCATCACCACAGATATACAAATGTGCACCTGCTTCTAACCAAGCAAATACTTCTTGGCTGTTTTTGCGAAGTTTGTCTTGAACATATACTTTTTCCGCTTGGTCACGGCTAAACGCCACATCCACTTTAGTCAGTAAACCTGACTTCAAGTAACCTTGAATTTCAACTTGATATAAGAAGTCTTGAGTAAAGTGTGGGTTACCAAAGAATAACCAGTTTTTACCACTTGCTTCACGAGCATCACGCTCTTGTAAAAACGCACGGAATGGGGCAATACCCGTCCCCGGACCGACCATGATAATGGGCGTTTCATCATTAGCCGGTAAACGGAAGTTATCGTTGTGCTCGCTAAATACTTTTACTTTGCAGCCTTCTTCAGCACGACGTGCTAAATAACCAGAACAACCACCTAAGTGCTCACTACCAAATACATCAAACTCAACCAGACCCACAGTTAAGTGAACTTCTTCTTCAACTTCTGCTTGGCTAGATGCAATCGAATATAAACGTGCTTGTAGTTTACGTAAGCAGTCTACTAAGGTTTGTGCTTCAAGCTGAGCTGGGTTTTGACGAATAATATCGAAGATTTGGCGAGGTTCGATGTACTCACGCATTGCCGCTTTATCTTCAACTAACTTTAATAATTCAGGATTGCCAGTTGCTGTTGCATATTTTTCAACAAAACCGGGGTATGACTGGGTTAACTCTAATTTTTCGATTAATGCATCACGAATAGTTAGCTCTTCATCGCCTAGTTTAACCGTGCTAGATGCATCGATTTGTGTAAGCGTAAGTACTTCATCAACAAGTACTTCGTCATTTAAGAAGTAAACGCCTAGCGAATCACCCGGTGTATAGGTAATGTCTGAACCTTCTAATGAGATTTCTACATGACGCACATCTTTGGTTGAATCACGACCGGTAATTTTTTGCACAACGCTTAGCTCTGCAGCAAATGGGTTTTGCTTGGTGTATTGGCTTGCTGCTGGTGCCGCTGCACCAAATGGCATAGCCACAACTTGACCACCGCTTGCTTGTTGCTGCGCTTTAAGATCAGGTTCAAACGCATCAAGTGCACCATCAATCCACTTAGCAGCTTCATCATCGTAATCAACATCTAAGTCGGCACGCTGGAAAATAGTTTCTGCGCCAAGCTTGTTAAAACGCTCTTCAAAATCTTTTGCTGTTTGGCAAAAGAATTCGTAGCTTGAGTCACCTAAGCCAATCACAGCAACTTTAACACCATCTAGTTTTGGTGCTTTTTTAGTCGCTAAAAACTCATGCAGGCTTTCAGCATCTTCAGGTGGCTCACCCTCACCGTAAGTTGAAACAACAACCATGATGAACTTTTCTTTTTTCAGGGCAGTTGGCTTGTAGTCAGCCATGTTGACTAGCTTAACCGATAGACCACGTGACTCTGCTTGTTCTTTTAACTTGCTCGCCACGCCTTTAGCGTTACCCGTTTGCGAACCGTATAAAATAGTTAGCGGTGCAGCATCACCCGCAGCTGGAGCGGCAGCAACACCACCGGTTAATGCGCCTGCGTTGGCACTCGCAGCTAAGTAACCACTTACCCACGCTTGCTGAATTGGATTAAGTTCAGCCACTAAGCCTTGCAGCTTTTGTACTTGCTCTTGCGATAGCGGGCTCGCCGCTGCATTTAGTTGACTTAACAACATGAATTTATTCCTCGTAACCCTGAAAAGTTAACTGCGAAACGAACTTGCTACTGTCATTTCGCGAACAATTTTTTCGACTTTAAAGACTAAATAAAAACGCTTTAAAGGTTTATCTGAGCGTGAAGAATAACGAGGTCTCGCGCGATTAAAAAAGAATAGAATCTGCTTTGATATTCCATTTAGTTATTAATTTTATAAATAACTAAAAAAAAGACACTAACATATAAGTAAGTGTCTTTTTGTTTAAACGGATTTTTACTTAAAAATCAATAACAACATTTGCAAAAAAACGACGACCAATAGCATCGTAAATTGCATCATTAGCTCCACTGGCTGCAATATAAGCAGGTGGTAATTTATCGGTTAAATTACGAATACCTAAACCAACTCGCGTGTTTTGAAATAACTGGTAGCTAGCAGACAAGTCATGGGTCACGATTGATCCCACAAAGGCAGGGCTCAAATCTTCAGGTATATCCCCTTCAGGTGATAGGTCGATACGAGCAGAACGATCTATTAAACGTGATGACCAGTTTACAACTAAATCGTTAATAGCATAGGTTGCTGAAAAGCGAGCTTGCCACTCAGGATCCCCCACTTCACCGTCTTCCACATTTACTTTATCTGGTCGACTTTGGAACTCAAAAACCTCTAGCTCTAAAAGATGATTTACAAATAAGTTTAAACTTAAATCCCCTGCCAAACCATAATCAGACAGCTTCATACTGTAATCAAAGTCAGCTTCAAGGCCTCTAGTTGTCAAAGCTGCTGCATTTAAAAAGCCAGATCGAACTAAAGTCACATTATTCGTTGTTGGGTCTCGCTCAACTTGCGAGCAAAAACTTTCGTCCGGGCCTCCTGGGGCATCCACACAATTATCAGCAATACTTTGTGTCGCGATAAATGAAATTGCGTCTTCTATTTCAATATCATAATAATCTAGAGTCATTGAAAAGTTTTCAAAAAAGCTCGGTGTCCAAACAATGCCTGCCGTAAATGAGGTTGAGGTTTCAGATTCAAGTTCAGAGTTACCACCACTAATAGTATCTATACTCGCATTATCGTTTGCTTCAAAGCCTGCTGGTATGCCGATTGCGGCACAATTAGCAACGCGATTAGGGTTATCGAGAATACTATCAGCATCGCATGGATCGGCAACACGGCCAAAGCCTGGAGAGATCGGTGAGAAGGCTTCGGCTATATTCGGCGCACGCACCGCTTGACCATAAGTACCTCGCAAACGAATATCCTCAATAGGCTGATACAACACACCAACCTTCCACGCGTCAGTATCGCCAGCATGCGAGTAATCAGCATAACGATATGCGGCATCTAAGGTAAGTTCTTTCGCGTAAGCAAGGTTTGCCAGTAAAGGCAAGCTCACCTCTATAAAACCTTCAGTTACATCATACTCACCAAATGCATCGGGTGTAGCTGCCTGTGCTAAAACACCTGATTTTGTCAGCTCATCTGTACGTGTTTCTGATGTTTCTTCACGGTATTCAAAACCAGCAGCTAAACCGATTGGCCCGCCAGGTAGCTCAAAAAACTCCCCAGTATCAAATGTTATATTACCGCCAATTAATTCTTGCGTTATTTCATCTGTACGCGACACATCGGCCGTTACCCAGTCTTTTGCTGCCTCTGATGCTTGGTCAAAACCAAACGCATTGTATGGAACACAATCTGCGGGATTTAAAGTGGCAGGGTTAACATACTCATTTCCATCCTCATCTGGTAATTGTAAGTCGGGTACTTGATTGCGACATACTATTTCGCCCGTATCAGGGTTAATAACAGCATCAAGCGCAGCATCAAGATTACCTGAAATTAAATCGTTTAATGAGTTCCGACGGTTATCTGTTTGCCCATATACATAGTAAACATCATAGTTAAAATCAGTTTGGCTTAGAGTAAATAAGCCTTGCACCCCACCAACAAATCGAAATAGCTCACGGCGGTTATCAGCACTTCGATTACCGAATTCAGCAAAAAACTTAGACATTTCTATTGTTGTAATACCTTGGTTAAGGTAGGACTGGCGTAGCGTTTCATCAAGGTAAGGGTTGTCTGCTACGTTAATAAATATATCACCAAAGCGAAAAGATGGCTGAAACTGTTGTTTAATGTCTGAGCGAACGAACTTAAAGTCACTGTAAAATGTATGGTTGTCAGTAATATTATAATTAAGTGTTGATGCGATGGTTATTTTATCCTGCTCAGGTAATACATTTTCATAGTCTTGAAGTTTAAAGCAGTGCTCACATCCATCAGGGAAATTACCGAATGCAAAGCTATTTGTGAACTCACGAATTGGCATTAATTCAGGTGTGCCATTATCTGAAAACGTGGTAATTTCACCAAGCGCACCAAATGGGTTTAGCACACCATTTTCACTTATACGATCCGAATAAACACGAGGCCTCGATAAACGATCAGGGATACCATCTTCCTCGCCTTGACTGAGCGGATTATCAACTGTTCCCCAGTTATCCGACTGGCGTAAGTCATTTGCCATCACTTCGTTAATATGGTCTTTGCCAGCAAAGAAAGTGATATTACCCCGACCGCCGGCAATATCTGTCCCCGCTAAAATACTTAATGAGGTATTTTTAGAGCCGACTCCTTCGGTTGAATTACCAACTGATGCCTTTAATTGTAAACCATCGAAATTGTCTTTTAGAATCACGTTTACAACACCGGAAACCGCATCAGAACCATATACTGCCGATGCACCTCCTGTTATTACTTCAATTCTGTCAATGAGTGCTGCTGGAATTGTTGATAAGTCTACCTGAGATGACCCTGGCGC
Organism: Pseudoalteromonas sp. N1230-9; assembly: GCF_032716425.1. Taxonomy (NCBI): domain Bacteria; kingdom Pseudomonadati; phylum Pseudomonadota; class Gammaproteobacteria; order Alteromonadales; family Pseudoalteromonadaceae; genus Pseudoalteromonas; species Pseudoalteromonas sp. N1230-9. Next base: position 181,628 of record NZ_CP090419.1, on the reverse strand, counting down.
CCCTGCGACATGGCGCTTGCCATTAATCAACACAAGTGTACGCGTGGATCCTAGGCGCCTTAAATCAGCAGAGCTAATGCCTGCATCAGCGTTGTCATCATTATTACCAAAGAGAGTATCGGTCGCGCCTATAGACGGAAACTCAGCTAGAATACTCCCTAAATCTGGTGTACCTGCTTTGGCTATTTCAGCAGCCCCAATTGTTACGATTGGCGTAGGCTGAGAAAGCTTTGGTTTTGCGATACGAGACCCTGTGACTTGAATTCGCTCGACTTCATCTACTCCCTCTTCAGCTGCGACTGAATAACCCACAGTAGAAAGTGCAGTTAATGACAAAGCAAATTTAACGCTATGCGCCAATAAATTATATTTCTTCATTTTGACCCCTAAACAAGCTGTTATTATTTGATTATTGCTGTTGAAGTCGGGTGATCTTTACACCACAAAACTATAACAGTGCTTTTAGAAGTAACACGGCAAACCCGAAATAGGAACAAAACCAGGAAGTGAGCAAAATATAAACAATGCAGAAATGTAAATTTTAATTAACAAATGCGTATATAAAATAATCCAAAAATTATCAATTCTGTAAAAAACCTGTCATTGTTATCATCTATTGTCCACCATTTAAAAACACGTAATAGGGAAAATCTATGTCATACGGGATTAAGAAAAAGCTCATACTTACTAGCAGCTTACTTTTTTTAAGCAACACAGCGTTTGCAAATATTCATAATGCAGACTTTGAAACTTGGTCAGCAAACACACCAACAGCTTGGAGCACGATTGATAGTGGCATCAGCATTACTGCTAACAACAATGTGGTTTACTCTGGCGAGTATTCAGCACAAGTCATAGTTAACACTGGCACACAAAGCAATACCGATTTACAGCAGCTCGTTGATGTTGTTGCGGGCGAAAGCTACGAGTTTTCTGCTTGGGTTTACCATACCGAAGGTGGTGTGAAAGCACGCTTAGTGGTTGATGGCTATCAAGATTATTCAAATTCAGCATTAACCAATCAATGGCAAAAAATTAGCTACCAGTACACAGCTCCAACAACAACCGCTATTAATGTTGGCTTACGTTTTTACGACGTAGCAGGTTTTGATGGCAGCGAAGTGGTTTATGTTGATAATTTCGCACCTAGTACAGGCACAACCCCACCACCGACAGGTAATTGCACTGATAATCAAGTTTCGTTAGCGCTCACAACTGACAACTATGGTGAAGAAACAAGTTGGCAAATAACGAATGCCCAAGGCAGTACGGTGGCATCTGGCGGCAGCTATGCAGCGAATGCTCAGTATAATGAGCAAGCCTGTTTAATTGATGGTGACTACACATTCACTATTTTTGATAGTTACGGTGATGGCATGTGCTGCTCGTTCGGTAATGGCAGCTACAACCTCTCTCTAGGCCAAACTGTGCTTGCCAGTGGCGCAAGCTTCCAAAGCTCAGAGGCTACACCGTTTACATTAGGCGATAGCGCTGGCGGCGGTGATGATGGCGGTACAACACCACCTGATCCCACAGGCTATTATGTAACTACACAAGGCCTTACAGGCTATGCTCTAAAAACAGAGTTGTACAACATTATTAAAGATCACAACTCACAAGGTTACTCTGCTATTTGGAGTTTTTATGACATTGCCTCACGCGATAAGTATTTTGAAAACGATAACTCAATTCTAGACCGCTACTCAGAAAACCCGACAGGTCAAGATAGCTACAACTATGTAGCCGTAAGCGATCAATGTGGTACTTATAACAGTGAAGCTGATTGCTACAACCGTGAACACTCTTTTCCGAAAAGCTGGTTTGGCGGCACTGTTGAGCCTATGAACTCTGATGTACACCACATTTTCGCAACCGATGGTTATGTAAACTCTAAACGCAGTAACTACCCATTTGGTGAAGTAGGAAGCGCAAGCTATACCTCTAGTAATGGTAGTAAACTGGGCAGCGCAGCGAGTTCTTTAAATTACTCAGGTACTGTATTTGAACCTATTGATGAGTTTAAAGGCGATTTTGCAAGAGCCTATTTCTATATGGCAACACGCTATCAAAATGTCATTGCAAGTTGGCAAAATAAGACTACTTACAGTAACGCTGTACTTAACGGCACTTCAAATCAAGTATTTGAGAATTGGGTAGTCGCAATGCTACTAAAATGGCACAACGAGGACCCTGTTAGCCAATTGGAGCTTGATCGCAACCAAGCGGCATATGAGCACCAAGGTAACCGTAATCCATTTGTCGATCACCCTGAGTTTGTTGGGATGATTTGGTAACATCATAAGCCAGACGCTTAGATCAGCTAGGTGTCTGGTTTAACTATCTAACAATATAACTTGTTTTTCGGCGACGAGTTGCTCCACAAATTGTTTTTCGAGGTTCCAAGGATGACGCTTCCAACCTTGAAAACCAAAACCAGCGATATGTATGTATTTAAACTGCGCTAAAAAGTAAGCAATTGCCAAAGTACCAGAACTAACACAACGAGGCCGATGTATCGGTGAACCAAGGGTTAATAATTCATTTAATAATGATTGGCGAAACTGTGCTGTTAAACGCTCTACTTGGCACTTTTGCGCATAGATTGAGATTAGAGCTTCCCCGAAATCTACCTTACTTTTACGTTGTATCAATTTAAAAAAGCATTGCGCTACAGGATTAGGATTTGGATCGGTGATCATAACTTGGCTCAGCCCTTCAAGAGACATTTGTGGTGTGTTTAATAAACTCAGGGCTTGTCGGCCACGCCCAACCAACCACAAGTCAGTACAACGTTGCCCTAAATAATCAGGCATTGCTGCACAATGGTTAAACCTAACCACTCGTGGGCAATTATTTACTTGCTCAGTAAGATCTGTATTGATAGGACCATTACCTAAAATAATGATTTTTGGCTGCTCTTGCATAAACTAAGCGACTTTTCTCTCTTTTTAAAACAGCTTATTTGACGCTAACAGTGTTACTTGTAAATGACAATTCAAGATAAATTTAACCAATGAGCGAGTCGTTTATGCTCTATCAACAGCGTGTTGTCGTGTTGCTGCTTGGTCTGATAACCAAGTAGCGACAGCACGTGCTTTAATAACTCATGGTGTTGCTGTTGTAGTGAATAATGCGTGACCTGTAATGTTTCTAACAACTCCCGAGCATAAAGCGATCTCGATTGCAGCGACTGCCAAGTACGAATCTGTATTTCGACGATTTGTGAAATTGAAGTGTTATAGTTATTAAGTTGCAAACTTAATAAGTAGTTTTCTAATGAGTTCATAATAGCGTCCTTTTAAAAACGCCACTTTAAAAGCTCAAGTTAAGTTGAGGTAAAGTGTTTTGTTATTTTTTGCGCCATTTATTCATTATTTCCTTAAATAATTTAGCCTCTTTATCCTCACAGGGTCTGGGCGATCCGCTTGGTACTCCAGATTTACCAAACACCGAATTGAAATCGATATCGTAACATAGCCCATTGAGCATTTCTGTTCGCTTGCTGCCATTGCCATTTTGCCAAAGTATTGTTGCTTTATCAGAGACTGTTAATTGTGTAGGCACTGTAACCCTGCCTACAGGCAAATTATTATTTGCAGCATTAACCTGACCAAATGCTGAAGCATTAGAAAAGCCATTTTCAAACTTAAGTTCTGGGATTGGTGCATAAGGATTCAGCTTTTTAAATGATTTTTCAGCTGTTTTTTCACTATTCGTTTTAGGCTCAGCAGCTAAAGTTTCTACCCCTTTACTGGGTTTAGCGGCTACAGCTTGAACTGCTTTGGGCTCTTTCAAAGAGCGATTAGCCGCTTTTGTATCAGCTGACTGTCCTAAATGACTGGGTTCAGCCTTTTTTGTTTGCGGTTTCAGCCTTGGGTCATTCTGCTTTTCTTTTGAGGTTATTTTTTCACTTTTTTTTATACTAGGTAAAACCGTCAGATCAACACTAACGTACGCGTGTATTACATTCACAGAATCAGAGACAGGAGATACAGACCGCATATGCTGCGCAAATAAAAACAAGATTACAGCATGCAGCGCAATTGAAATCATCCATGCTTTGTAGCTTCCCTTTAACACCTAAACTCCTCATTTTTTATTTTAAGAGTGTTAAAAAAACGAAATAGTTCAGTGCCCAAAGCTTTAACAGATACAAAAAACAGTACCTTTTTGAGTATGTGAGTTAACGCAATCAAAAAGCCCCAGCATTTGCTGGGGCTGTCTAAACACTTAAGGATTAAAACTTATAGTTAACACCTAGTGTGAAGGTGCGACCGTTCAAATCAAAGTATTCACCGTCATCATAAAGACTTGGGTGTCTTGGTGGAGTGCGGTCAAATACATTTAACATACCACCACGCACTTGTAGGCCATCAGTAATATTATAACGCGCAGTTAAATCCCACTTCGTATAAGATGAGATATCGTTATAGTTACTATCTTCAGCTACCCAGTCGTTTGACCAAACAGTACTGTGGCGATAGGCACCGATTAAATTTACCTGTAAGTTTTCATAGGTATAGTTCGTTGTGAAACGTGCCTTCCAGCGTGGATCTGTATACTCGCCTGCAGCATTACGTTTATCAGCTTCTTTACCTGTTAAGTTTTCATCGTTTTTAGACATGTAAGTGGCAAGCATATTCATTCTGAATGAGCCAAATGTTGTATCAAATGAATACGTTACTTCCATATCCGTACCCGCAATACTGTTACTTGCAGAGTTAATAGGTTTCAGATCATACGAATCAATTTCAAAGGTATCTTTATTACGATAAATAAGTGGGCAATATGGATTATCTGTACTCTCAAATTCATAACAGCTTTCAATCACTGTTTTTGCTTTAGGTGTACGGATCATATCTTCAAGATCGAACTCCCAATAATCAAGAGTAATACTTAAACCGTCAACAAATGAAGGTGTGTATATAACACCAACAGTTAAATCGTGCGCACTTTCATTTTCAAGATTAATATTACCTAAATTGAAACCAGAGTGGTTAGTACGCTTCCAGTCTTCACTTGGAACCCAACCTTCAGGAATGCCTTGCGAACGACAGTTATTGGTGATGTTTTCTTTATACTCACCTGCATTATCAATTTGGCCTTGTTCACATGGGTCATCAAAGCTTTTAAAAGTCTCTGAACGGGCTTGATAAAGCTCATTTATGTTTGGTGCACGAACTGATTTAGACTTATTAATACGGAAACGAATATCATCATTAAGTACATAGTTAAAACTTAACTTCCATGCGTCATCAGTGCCTGTTGATGAGTAATCCATGTAACGATATGCCGCTTCAAGGAAAATTTCATCGGCAAATGATGCATCTACAACAAGCGGAATAGAGAACTCTGCTGCGGCCTCACTGACATCAAATGAACCTGATAATGCCTCAGATTGATTGTTAAAAATCAATCCTTTACGCATAGCGGGATCAGGCAATGTTGATGATGCTTCTTTACGATGCTCAATGGTAAATGCTGTAGCAATTGGTCCCGCTTCTAGCTCAAATAAATCACCGCTAAACGTTACACCATAAGTTGTTTGATCAACTGTTGCACGGCGAGTTGCATCTGTCTTTACATAATCAAGCGCTTCTTGCGAGGCAAGACCTGTTCCCCAAATATTAAGAGGCACACAACCTTCACGAGCCGTTACTTCATCTCCAGAACGATCGGCACAGACAATATCGCCATCAATTTCAACGGCATCTAATGACTTATTAAAATTGTCGACAAGCATTTCACCGTGCCAAGTTGTATCCGCTTGTACTGAGCCACGTTGTACATAAGCTGAGTAAAACCAGTTATCAGTTATTTCACCTTCAAAGCTTAAAACACCTTGAATAAGCTGACGCTTTTGATCGTATACGCGGTTACCTAGTGCGTCTGTAGTAATATACGCTGTATATGTGTCCATATCACGATCAGAGAAAAACTGTTTTGTCTCATCACTAAAGAATGCATTATCTGTACGCATACCACTTAAAGTATGGAATGCAGGCGAGCTTTCACCATAGGCATGCGTATTTGAATACGTAAGCTCAAATGCCATTGAATGAGCATCACTAAACTCATAGTTCACATTCGATGATAAATTTAAACGCTCAAGTGGTGTACGCACATATTTATGATTTAAGAAATGGTAACCATCGCCTTCGTTACCAACATAATATTGCGTATTACGGCTACCTGGCGTTGAACTTGCTGGTAAATATTCGCCACTTGCAAATGGACGAATTGAACCATCATCAGCAAAGATATAATGACCATCAGATGTGAAGAAATCACCTGTCGGACTATAAAAGCCAAGCGTTGTGTTACCTGTTTGATCATAAATGATTCGACGAGGAATGCCATCTTCATCATTTAAGTTATCAGGGTGGTCTAAAGAAATAACACCGTTACGAATAAAGTCTCGTTGATCGCCACGTAATTGTTTTGAATCCGAATAAGAGATATTCGTTACAAAGCTTGCTTTTTCACCTTCGTTACCAAAAGTGAATGATACATAAGACTCCTCACCGCCGTCTTGTTGAGGCTGCGATGTTGATGCATCAAATTCAAAGCCTTGGAATGATTTCTTAGTAATAATATTGACCACACCAGCGACCGCATCTGAGCCATATACAGCAGAAGCGCCACCTGTTGAGATTTCCATACGCTCAATCATTGCGGTTGGAATATTATTTAAGTCGACGGCGCTACTGCCAGGAGCACCCGCAATAAAGCGGCGTCCATTAACAAGTACGAGCGTACGTTCTGCACCTAAACCTCGTAAGTCTGTATTACTGAGGCCATTAGCAAAAACGTTATCGTTTGTTGTCTCAGGTGATAAACCAACTGTAGCCGATGGCATCTCGCTTAATAGTTCAGCGGCATTAGTAATACCCGCATTAACCATCGCATCGCCCGTAATAACAGTAACAGGAGTTGGAGACAAATCACCAATACGCTTTATTTTTGAACCCGTAACTTGAATACGCTCAACTTGCTCATTAGCTTCATCTGCAGCGGTGGCAACATGTGATAAACCAAGCCCTGTTATACATAGGGCAGCCTTTATATTAAATGATAATGTGTTTAACTTGCTCATTTTCCCTTCCAAATGATTATTTTATTTTTTATTTGCGTTTTACATCAATACACCTATATCAATAACCAATAAAGGTACATAAACGCAAAGCTCATTATAAATTTAAAAAGGAACAATTAAATAAAACTATTTATACATATGTAAATATATGTAAATCAAATAAATTACCAATATAATCAACAGGTTAAAAAACAAAAAATCTCCACACCTCACATTATTAATTATAATATTACATATAAACAATAAATTTACAAAAGCATAAATCTGGATAAAAAACACATATAAAATTAAAAATAAAACAACAAAGTAACAATATAGCTCAAAAATAAACCCATTATTTAAGAACGATTCTGAAAAAATATTTCATCACTTATTTTTGGCAATAATAAATTTTGAGCCGCTTATAAAAAAGATGATTAAATATCTCTTTCTTAAAACGACACGGTTAACTTTATTACTTCAATAGTTATTTTCTATTTAATTGAGTGGTCTATTTTTTGATCGCTATTGCGAATTGCTGCAAATCAAATCACGCAAGCTTTTTCATACCAAGATGAATTACAGTAAACACTGACTAAATGGTTTTTTAGAGTTCGAAAACAAAAAGCCCCAGCAAGTGCCGGGGCTTTTTAAAAGTAAACTTAATTAAAAATTAAGCTTTCTTTGGACGCTCAACAACGTCTACTAAAGTCCAAGACTTAGTCTTAGAAATAGGAGCACACTCAGAGATAGTAACTACGTCACCAGTTTGAGCTGTGTTGTTTTCGTCATGTACGTGTAGTTTAGTCGTACGTTTGATGAATTTCCCATATACTGGGTGCTTCACGTAACGTGCGATAGCAACAGTGAAAGACTTATCCATCTTGTCGCTGATTACACGGCCTTGAAGAGTACGGATTTTATCGCTCATTATTGACCTGCCTTCTGGTTAATAATTGTTTTTACACGCGCGATATCGCGACGTACTGTTCTTAGCGTGTGTGTCTGAGCTAACTGACCAGTGCTTGCTTGCATGCGCAGGTTGAACTGCTCACGAAGAAGTCCTAGAAGTTCAGCGTTTAGCTCTTCTACGCTTTTGTCTTTTAGTTCGCTAGCTTTCATTACATCACCGTCCGAGTTACGAAAGTTGTTGTGAATGGTAATTTACGCGCTGCAAGGTTAAATGCTTCACGAGCAAGCTCTTCAGAAACACCTTCCATTTCGTAAAGTACTTTACCAGGTTGAATTTCAGCAACCCAATATTCAACAGAACCTTTACCTTTACCCATACGAACTTCTAATGGTTTGTTCGTAATTGGCTTATCTGGGAATACACGGATCCAGATTTTACCTTGACGCTTTACGTGACGTGTCATAGCACGACGAGCTGCTTCGATTTGACGAGCAGTCATACGGCCACGACCAGTAGCTTTCAAACCGAAAGTACCGAAGCTTACTTTGTTACCGTTTTGCGCTAAACCGCGGTTGCGGCCTTTGTGCATTTTACGGAATTTTGTACGTTTTGGCTGTAACATTACTCGCTACCTCTACTTAGCACTTTTTTTGGCTTTCTTTGGCGCGCGTTTAGCTGGCTTCTCTTGCTCTTGTACTAGTGGTAAACCACCAATAACTTCGCCTTTGAAGATCCAAACTTTAACACCAATGATACCATAAGTGGTTAAGGCTTCAGAAGTTGCGTAGTCGATATCAGCACGTAAAGTATGTAGAGGTACACGACCTTCACGATACCATTCTGAACGTGCGATCTCAGCACCGCCAAGACGACCGCTAACTTCAACTTTGATACCCTTTGCACCAATACGCATTGCGTTTTGTACCGAACGCTTCATAGCGCGACGGAACATAACACGACGCTCTAGCTGTGACGCAATACCGTCAGCTACTAGTTGTGCATCAAGTTCAGGCTTACGAACTTCAGAAATATTGATCTGAGCCGGAACACCTGCAATCTTAGTTACTGCTTGACGTAGTTTTTCAACGTCTTCGCCTTTTTTACCGATAACAACACCAGGACGAGCTGTGTGAATTGTTACACGGATAGATTTAGCTGGACGCTCAATAACGATTTTAGACACAGAAGCCGCTTTTAATTCCTTAGTAAGGAATTTACGTACTTTGTGATCGCCAAAAAGCTGATCAGAGAAATCTTTTGAATTCGCGTACCAGGTAGAAACCCAAGGTTTAGAGATACCTAGGCGAATACCAGTAGGATGAACTTTTTGTCCCATTACTTATACTCCTAGCTATCTGAAACCACAACAGTGATGTGGCTTGTACGCTTAAGGATGCGATCTGCGCGTCCTTTAGCACGTGGCATAATACGCTTCATTGTAGGACCATCGTCCACAAAGATCGTAGCTACACGTAGCTCATCAATGTCAGCACCTTCGTTATGCTCTGCGTTAGCAATAGCAGACTCAAGTACTTTCTTAACTAATACAGCCGCTTTTTTAGGGCTGTACGCCAGGATTTCTAGAGCGCGATCAACCGGAAGTCCGCGGATCTGATCTGCAACTAGACGAGCTTTTTGCGCCGAACCAGAGGCGAATTTATGTTTAGCTAATGCTTGCATTTATCATTCCCCTCTTAACGTTTCTTCGCTTTCTTATCCGCAGCGTGACCGCGGTAAGTACGAGTTGGTGCAAATTCGCCCAGTTTGTGACCGATCATTTCGTCTGTGATAAACACAGGAACGTGCTGACGACCATTATGGACAGCGATGGTCAATCCGATCATGTTAGGTATGATCATTGAACGACGGCTCCAAGTTTTAATTGGCTTCTTGTCACCGCTTTCCAACGCTTTCTCTACCTTCTTCAGCAAGTGTAGGTCAATAAAAGGACCTTTCTTGAGAGAACGTGGCATGGCTATTCCTCAACTATTATTTAGTACGACGACGTACGATAAACTTATCAGTACGCTTGTTCTTACGTGTCTTAGCACCTTTAGTCGGTTTACCCCATGGAGACACAGGATGACGACCACCAGATGTACGACCTTCACCACCACCGTGCGGGTGATCTACCGGGTTCATGGCAACACCACGAACTGTCGGACGGATACCACGCCAGCGATTTGCACCAGCTTTACCTAGTGAACGAAGCATATGCTCAGCATTGCCTACTTCACCAAGTGTTGCGCGACAGTCAGCTGGAACTTTACGAACTTCGCCAGAACGAAGACGTAGAGTCACGTATTGACCTTCACGTGCAAGGATTTGAACGTATGCACCAGCAGAACGTGCGATTTGCGCGCCTTTACCTGGTTTTAATTCTACGTTGTGAACAGTCGAACCTACAGGCATGTTACGCATTGGTAATGTGTTACCAGCTTTGATTGGTGCATCAACACCAGACTGGATTGAATCACCAGCTTTTAAGCCTTTAGGTGCAATAATGTAACGACGCTCACCGTCTGCATATAATACAAGAGCGATGTTTGCGCTACGGTTTGGATCATACTCTAGACGCTCAACAACAGCTGGAATGCCATCTTTAGTGCGTTTAAAGTCGATTACACGGTAATGATGCTTGTGACCACCACCGATGTGACGAACCGTGATACGACCTTTGTTATTACGACCACCAGACTTAGAGTTTTTCTCTAGTAGTGGTGCGTAAGGTTTACCCTTATGTAGATCTGGGTTAACCACTTTAACCAGGTGACGACGACCCGCAGAAGTTGGTTTACACTTTTGAAGTGCCATAATTCTAACTCCCCTTATTACTCGGCGCCGCCGACAAAGTCTAGCTCGCTACCTTCTTTAAGAGTAACGTAAGCTTTCTTCCAGTCTGAACGACGACCGAAACGCATGCCAGTACGTTTTGTTTTACCCTTAACGTTTAGTGTGCGAACACCAGTTACTTCTACTTCAAAAAGCTTTTCTGCTGCAGCTTTGATTTCAGCCTTAGTTGCATCAGAAGCTACTTTGAAAACAATCGTGTTGTTCTCTTCAGCAGCGATAGTGCTTTTTTCAGAGATGTGTGGAGCAAGGATCACTTTTAAAAGACGTTCTTCACGGATCATGCTAGCGCCTCCTCAAGTTGCTTAACAGCAGCAGCTGTAATAAGTACCTTATCGAAAGCGATTAGGCTTACAGGATCGATACCAGCTACATCACGCGTGTCAACCTTGTATAGGTTACGTGCCGATAAGAAAAGATTCTCATCTACTTCTTCAGTCACGATTAGAACATCTTTAAGCTCAAGTTCTTTAAGCTTAGCAACTAGTTCTTTAGTTTTTGGTGCTTCAAGACCAAACTGTTCAACAACGATTAAACGCTCTTGACGAACTAATTCAGATAAGATGCTTTTGATCGCACCGCGGTACATTTTACGGTTTACTTTTTGGCTGTGATCTTGTGGTTTAGCTGCGAAGCTAACGCCACCTGAACGCCAAATTGGGCTACGAATTGTACCAGCACGTGCACGGCCAGTACCTTTTTGAGACCATGGTTTTTTACCACCACCGCTAACTTCAGAACGTGTCTTCTGAGCACGAGTACCTTGACGAGCACCTGCTGCGTAAGCAACAACTACTTGGTGTACTAATGCTTCGTTAAACTCACGTCCAAAAGTAGCTTCAGAAACTTCAAGAGCGCCAGAAGCGTCTTTAATTGCTAATTCCATCACTAAATCTCCAGGACTTATGCTTTAACAGCTGGTTTAACGATAACGTCACCGCCGATAGCGCCAGGTACTGCACCTTTAACTAAAAGCAAGTTACGCTCAGCGTCAACGCGAACTAGTTCTAAGTTTTGAGTCGTTACACGCTCAGCACCCATGTGACCGGCCATTTTCTTACCTTTAAACACCTTACCAGGTGATTGGTTTTGACCGATTGAACCAGGAGCACGGTGAGATAGAGAGTTACCGTGAGTCGCGTCTTGCATGCTGAAGTTCCAGCGCTTAACACCACCTTGGAAACCTTTACCTTTAGAAGTACCGGTTACGTCAACTTTGTTGATTTCGTTGAATAATTCAACAGTAAGCTCAGCGCCTACTTCAAAATCGCCTTCACCACCATTTAGGCGGAATTCCCACAGACCGCGACCCGCTTCAACACCAGCTTTAGCGAAGTGACCCGCTGCTGCTTTGTTTACACGGCTTGCTTTTTTAGTGCCTGCGGTTACTTGAAGCGCGTTATAACCGTCAGTTGCTTCAGATTTGATCTGAGCAATACGGTTAGGAGTCGCTTCGATAACTGTCACAGGGATAGATACACCATCTTCAGTGAAGATACGTGTCATACCCACTTTACGACCGACTAGACCTAATGCCATTTTCCTAAAACCTCTCTAATCTTCCGATTAACCCAGGCTGATTTGAACATCAACACCAGCAGCAAGATCTAAACGCATAAGAGCGTCAACAGTCTTGTCAGTTGGTTCTACGATGTCGATCAGACGTTTATGGGTGCGGATTTCGTACTGATCACGCGCGTCTTTGTTAACGTGCGGTGAAGTTAGTACAGTAAAACGTTCAAAGCGTGTAGGTAGTGGGATTGGACCACGTACTTGTGCGCCAGTGCGTTTCGCAGTTTCCACGATTTCCGCCGTTGATTGGTCAATCAAACGGTGGTCAAAAGCTTTTAGGCGAATACGAATGCGTTGATTTGACATTCTTAAACCTCAATATAAAGAGCATTTAAAAAGAGCATAAAAAAACGACCGAAACAATCTTACTAACTAAGATGTCGGCTGCTTTCTTATATCTACGTTGAACTCCAAATCGGAGTTCCTGTTTTATTAGCTTGAAATCCAAGCTTAATCTTTCCTTCCAAGTTCCCGAGGGAATTTTGAAAGCCTGCGTATTATAGTGATATTGGTGATAAATGCAACAACAATTTTGAAAAAATCCACAGGCCCAATTAAAATTTGCTTAATTTTCGAACTTTATCAATAACATTGCCGTCTTTACTTTATACTTGTGCAGTCTGAGGCGCGCAAGCATCGCTTTTAAATGGTCAGTCCAGTTAATAATTGCTATTCTATTGCGCTTATTTTTGCCTCTATTACTACTTTATTTACTTTGGTGAGTTGATGCGTATCATTAATCGTTGTTTGAATTTTATGTCAGCAGGTATGAACCGCTTGTTTGTAAGAAGCAAGGTGCTGCCCGACAACCCGATTGAACAATATAACCTAAACCCAGCTAACCCGACTTTCTATATAGTTAAGCTTAATGCACGCTCAGATTTGGCAGCACTCGCACGCGTGTGTAAAAAATACGGCTTACCTAACCCGACCGAAGAGCAGTTATTAGGTAATGCGGAACTTGATCGCTTTATCGGTATTCAAAACCCACCACCGCTATTTGGTAACAAAAGCAAACCAAGCAATGCCCTGCAGCAAGGCAAACAAATTATTGACCACCTGATGCAATCAGGTGAGAAAAACGTACAAGTGATCCCTGTTACTATTTTATGGGGTCGTAACCCTGGTAAAGAAAAACCGGGCTTAGGGACGTTAGTATCTCACTCACTCACACCAAGTTGGTTCCGCAAGTTCTTTGTGTTGCTATTCTCTGGGCGCGATAATTTTATTCGTTTTAGTCAGCCCTTGGACTTATCACTGCTAGTGAACGAAAAAGCAGACGTAGATGAGCTACCACACAAACTACTGCGTGTTGCACGCGTTCACTTCAAACGTCAAAAACTGGCCGCGACAGGCCCTAAAATGCCATCGCGAGAGCAGCTATTCAATTCGCTACTTGCTTCACCAACAATTAAAAAAGCCATTCAAATTGAAGCAAAAGAAAAGAATATCAGCCAACAGCAAGCACGCCAAAATGCGCTGAAACTTCTTGATGAAATAGCAGCAAATTACAGTGATGCAACCATTCGAGTTGCTGATCGCGTTTTAACTTGGTTATGGAATAAGCTTTACAACGGTATTGATATTAAGTTTTCTGAACAAGTCAATGAGCTGACTGATAAAGGCCACGAGATTATTTATATGCCGTGTCACCGCTCTCATATGGACTACTTATTACTGACCTACTCTATTTACCATTTAGGTTTGGTACCGCCGCATATCGCTGCAGGTATTAACTTAAACTTCTTCCCAGCAGGTGGTGTATTCCGCCGTAGCGGTGCGTTCTTTATTCGCCGCTCATTCGCGGGCAATAAACTGTATTCATCAGTATTCAAAGAATACCTGAGTCAGCTGTTTATCAAAGGTTATTCAGTAAAGTTTTATACTGAAGGTGGCCGTAGCCGTACTGGTCGTTTGTTACCGCCAAAAACAGGTATGCTCGCTATGACGTTGCAAGCCATGCTACGCGGTATTGATCGCCCTATTTCGATTGTACCTGTATACATAGGTTATGAGCACGTAATGGAAATTAATACCTACTTAAAAGAACTTGCCGGTAACGATAAAAAAGGTGAGTCGATATTAGGTATCTTTAAAGCGATTAAAAACCTGAAAAACTATGGACGTGGTTACTTAAACTTTGGCGATCCTATTTCGATAAACCAATATCTGAATGAGCAGCAACCTGATTGGCGTGAATCTATTCACCCAACCGATGTACAAAAACCACAGTGGCTTGGGCCACAGGTCGCCAACCTTGCTGATAAAGTCATGGTTAATATTAATAGCGCCGCGGCACTCAATGCGGTGAATCTACTGGCCATGATTTTATTGGTTAATGATAAACATGCGTTAAGTAAGCCTAAATTGATTGCTCAGCTTGAGTTTTATCTACATTTACAACGCAGCGCGAGTTATAGCGACAAAGTAACAACACCTGACGAAACGGCTGAGCAGCTATTAGAGCATGCGCTTAAGCTTAATAAATTTGATGTTATCAGCGATGAGTTTGGTGAAATCATTGCTATCAACGACAAAGAGAAAACGTTATTCAACTATTACCGTAATAACGTATTGCACTTATTTGCTGTGCCAAGCTTGCTTGCACTGCATTTATTTAAAGCGCATAAAACGACGATGGCAGATTGCCACGCCTTGATTGCACGCTTTTACCCACTATTTGCCAAAGAGTGGTTCTTACATGAGTTAGATGAAAACTACATTACTCGTGTTCTTGCCAGCTTTGTTGATCAAGACCTAATTGAAATTGACGGTGATAATATAAAAATCACCAACAGCAGTGATTGCTTGGCAAAACTAGAAATACTAGGCCGTGCACTGAGTTTAACCTTACAACGTTATGCAATCGTTATTGGTTTTATTCAAACCAGTCATGGCATTGAACGTGCTGAACTTGAGCATGAAAGCCAAGTATTGGCAGAGCGTTTAGGGACGTTACATGGCATTAAAACCCCTGAATTCTTTGATAAGAAAGTACTCATTGGTTTTATTACAAGTTTACGTGAGCAGAAGCTGATCACTGAAACAGAACAAGGCTTAACGGGTAGCAGTGAGCTCTGTGAAGTGTATATATACCTTAAGGCATTGCTGCCAGCACGCGTCTGGCAGTCAATTGACGACATAGTGCAAAGCCAAGCTAAGCACTCAAAAGGTTAACGCTGACGCATGACCCCTTCTTGGATCGTTGAGGCAACCAAGTTGCCTTGGCGGTCAAAGAATTGGCCTCGCACCAAACCACGCCCAGAGCTCGCACTTGGGCTATCAATCGAATATAAAATCCAATCATCAAGTCTAAACGGGCGGTGGAACCACATTGCATGGTCAATCGTCGCAACCTGCATATTCGGCTGCATAAACGATACACCGTGGGGCTGTAAGGCTGTTGGTAAAAATTCAAAATCCGATGCATACGCAAGTAAATAATTATGAATGCGCTGGTCGTCAGGCATTTCGCCATTGGCTTTAAACCAAATATGTTTCACTGGCTCCATAACTTGTGGCTTAAATGGATTATGAAAAGTCACAGGGCGCATTTCAATCGGCACTTCGCGAATGAACTTATTGCGTATAGGTTCAGGAATAAGCTCGGCATTCGCTTGATAAAATTCAAGAGACGACTTTAGCTCTTCAGGCTGTGGCACACTTGGCATTTGCGCTTGATGAGATAGCCCTTCTTCATCACCTTGGAAGGACGCCGTCATATAAAAAATAGGTTTACCGTATTGAATGGCTTTAACTCGACGAGTACTAAAACTTTTACCATCGCGAATATTCTCTACATCATAAACAATCGGTTTAGCAGCATCGCCTGGGCGTAAAAAGTAAGAATGCAAAGAGTGAACAATACGCCCCTCGGGTAACGTTTCTTTGGCTGCCGATAAAGCTTGGCCCATTACTTGACCGCCAAAAACGGCTCTAAACCCTAAATCTTGGCTTTGGCCACGATACAAGCCTTGTTCAATTTCTTCTAGCGCCATTAATGACAGCAAATCATCTAATACTTGGCTCATTTATTTATCCTCAATCCCGACAAGCGTTTAATGATACTATAGACTAATTGGAAGTAAATCTTTGTAAGAGCACCTTATTATGGCTTATTGGCTTTTTAAAACCGAACCCGATGCATTTTCAATTGATGATCTAAAAAACGCACCTGAGCAAACCTCTATGTGGGATGGGGTGCGCAATTATCAAGCCCGCAACTTTCTTCGCGATGATATCAAGCAAGGTGACTTGGTGATGATTTATCATTCAAGTTGCAAACAGGTGGGTGTTGCAGGTATCGCTACGGTGACTCGCGAAGCCTATGCTGACCCAACACAGTTTGATTTAAATAGCGATTACTACGATGCCAAAGCAACCGCTGATAACCCGCGCTGGTTTGTGGTCGATGTGAAATATCAAGCACACCTTAAAAAGCTAGTTAGCCTGCAAGCGATTAAAGCCAATGACTCAATTACCGAAATCGCCCTTAAAAAAGGCGGCCGATTGTCAGTCATGCCTGTCACCGAACATGACTGGCAACAGATCATAGCAATGAGCGAGCGCTAAGCATATAAAGTAGTGGCCATTTTTAATGAGCTGCTATTTTTGCTATAATTTCGCCCCTTTATTTTAGAGGTACTAAGGGGCATGCATGAAATTATTATATTGGTTAGAGGAATGGACCAGCCTCCCCCGCGATGAGCAACAAAGCCTTGTGCCTATGGCTGGCGGTGATTTGCTCGGCGATGTTTATGTAAAATATCATATCATTGATGCCAACAAGCCCCTGTTAATTACCTTCTCTCCTGCTGGAACAAATTATCAAGAACATGATATTACTGATGATTTTTCGCCTTGGGCTTATAAGCTCGCGAAAAAGCAAGATGTAAATATTATCGCCTTTCAACATTTAGGCATTAGCAACTGGTTTAGGCACCGTAACCTGTTGTTTTTCATTGAACAGTTAGCGCCTCTCATTAGTGGGTTTAAAGAACGGTTAGGTTATGGTTTGAGCCGAGGTGGGTTTGCTGTAGGCGCCTTTGCCAACTTATTAAAGCTTGATAAAGTTTTATTATTTCACCCTGTCAGCACCAAAAACAAAGATAAAGCGCCATGGGATGATCGCTCCAGCACAGATATCGCACAAAAATTTGATTGGAACGGCGATTACCATGACTTAGATTTAGGCCACGCTAAAGGCTACATTATTTACGACCCAACGAATCGCATCGACCGTGCCCACGCTAAGCGCTACCCACAGCTTAATCATTTAAGGGTATTCGGGATGGGACACAGTGTGCATGCCACTTACCTAAGTAAGTTTGGATTTTATAAAAATGTCGCCGTTGACTTTATGCGCCACCAGCAAGTCGATATTGCGCAGTTCCGCCAGCAAACACGTACATTGCGCTTTAAAGAAGACTACTACCGCCGTCTAAACAAAGCGAATGCAAGTTCTGCACACCGCTTGGCACTATTGAGTACAGCCCATAACATTTTAATTGATGAAAAAGCGGAGCATGTAAAAGAAGAGCAAGAAAACGTTGATGTGCAACCTTTGTTAGATGTTGCTCTAAAACACCAAGAGCAACACCCTAAAGATGCAGTAAAATTGCTTGAAGTAGCGCAACAACTGGCTCCTGACGATCCAGTTATTGAACACAAACTAAAACAGTTAAAATAACTTAGTGTTTACTTTTCACCTTTTTATTTTTTTTAACGTGCCCATGCTTGGGCACGATGGTTAAGTACATGATGAGTGCTAACCACGAAAAGAAGATAATCCCTATTAACCATGCATTTTTTTCATGGCCCTGAGTCCGTTTGCTGTTTAAAACAATCACTACAGGCAAAATATACGCACTCAATACAATGATTAAAAACGCAACTTCATTCATTCGCTCACCAATGAAGACCAATCAACTTCATTACTAAGTACACGTTCAACAGCGATATAGTGCAAAATATCCCCCTCACTGACGGTATAATCAAGAGGTGGATTTAAATCCATATTCTGAGCACTCAAGTTATGCGCCACACCAAGCAAAATCGCATCATGACTTTGTTTAAAGTGATGGAATAAATTACCAAACGTCATGGCTTTTACACCTTTAGGTATTGGCAAGCTAAATTGCGTGTCACCGTGTAGCGTAGATAATAATTCTTCTTGTACACGGCTTGAACCTGGGTCTTGCATCGAACGTACAAGAATTTCTGCAGACTTAGAACTACTGCATTCAACATTATTACAATGCTCAAGTAGCATCTCAATTTTAGTTTCATCATCAAAATGAGCACTAATATGACACTGCTCATTGACCAATTTACTAATGCGTAATGCCGTTGTGAATGTTTGGTCATCGTCTTGACCATCAATGATGATTTTATCTGCCCGCTCTATAGCCACACGTTTTAACTCATCAATATCGGTAAAACTACTTAAGCGAGCAAAATCAACATGTGTATTGTCTAGAAATGGATGTTCCATTTGCTCGGTGACTGCTAACAATATGCGTCGATCAAGACGCTTGTTATCTGCCAAAATATAGTCAATCATCTTTTTTGTCCGCGTATCATGCCAACCGAAGATAATTATATGATTGTTAATATGTGAGAAGCTTTTATCACCCGTCATAGCGCGCCTAATCAAGTAAGTAACTGTTTGCCCTGTTTTTCCTAACAGAACACCAAATAATGCCAAACCAAAAGGAATTTGTAGAAGTGCAACGATCCAGCGTCCTAGCTCTGTACTGGCACTAAAGTCGCCATAACCGACTGTAGAAGTCGTGACAACATAATAGTAAAAGTAGGTGCTAATTGGCGTGAGATCCTGCTCCCCTGCAAGCACGAGTAACCACCAAATAAGCAACATATGGAAAAGTGTTGTTATTACCACAGCCTGCCAGCTAACCTGATCAATATGACTGCGTATAAGTACCACTAAGCGGTTAAAAATATGATGCATAATCCTTGCAATGTATCTTAGAAGAAATTAACCGATACGGTACTGTAATGCATAGGTTTTAGCAACTGGTGGAAAATTCCTAATGCATGTCGATGAAAAATAATAGTAGACTATACTTTCTCTGTATTAAGTATTAAGGGTGCAATATGTCTGGTGTTCTAGCTTCAGTCGATCAACGTACACAATTAGTTGGTGAAAATCGTTTAGAGCTCTTGCTGTTTTATCTACACAGCCGCCACTTATTTGCGCTCAATGTATTCAAAGTAAAAGAGGTTGTTAAACTTCCTCACTTAAGCAAAATACCTAATTCACATCCGAAAGTATCTGGTGTTGTCGATATCCGTGGTGAATCTATTCCCGTGATCGATTTGCGTAAAGCGATTAACATGCCAGAGGCGAAACACATTGAAGATACTAACTTAGTAATTACTGAGTATAATCGCACCGTACAGGGCTTTTTAATTGGCAAAGTCGATCAGATTATCAACATGACCTGGTCTGACATAATGCCGCCACCTACCGCTATTGGTAAAAACCATTACCTAACTGCACTGACAAAAATTAAGCGTGATAATCAAGAGCACCTAGTTGAAATTATCGATGTTGAAAAAGTCTTAGCTGAAATAATCGAATACGAAGTGCAAATCAGCGATGACATTTTAGATCAAAATATAGTCAACGAGTTCACAGGTCGTAAAATTTTACATGCCGATGACTCCCCGACTGCGCGCAAACAAGTAAGTGATACACTCACTCAATTAGGAATAGAAATAATTCCTGCACGTAATGGTCTTGAAGCATTAGAGATGCTAAAAGGCTGGGCAGACGAGGGCAAGGATGTTGAAAAAGAATTACTGATGGTGATCACCGATGCTGAAATGCCGGCAATGGATGGTTATAGGCTCACCCACGAAATTCGCCAAGACAGCCGTCTGAAAAACTTACATATTGTTTTGAATACCTCTTTGAGTGGTAGTTTTAACCAAGCAATGGTTGAAAAGGTAGGGTGTAATGCGTTCTTGTCTAAGTTCCAACCTATTTTGCTTGTCGAGGAAGTACAATCTCGTTTAAGAGCTGTACTTGAGCAGCAAAAATAGTCTTTTAAATAATTGTCTTTTAAATAACGCAAAAAATGCTGATGGGCACTTTTTAAGGTACACAGTTTAAACCCCACCGCGACGTATCAATTTGCCAATTAGTTGTTTTCATGATTAATTGGCACAATCAATTTACTGACAACAATAAAAATTATGCTAAATCATGTTGCAAAGCCATTCACAAAACTGGTTGAGCGTTACCTGCCAGATCCATTTATTTTTGTAATTTTATTAACTTTTTTAAGCTTTATCGTTGCGGGTATTTTCACACCATCGACACCGGTACAAATTTTAACGGCTTGGGGAAGCGGCTTTTGGAATTTATTACAATTTGCCATGCAAATGCTGTTAGTACTACTAACCGGTTATATGCTGGCAAGTACGCCTGTAATGCGACATCTATTAACCAAGCTTGCGGCCTTAGCTAGCACACCTGCCAAGGCAATTATACTGGTTACGTTCGTTTCATTATTAGCAAGCTGGCTCAACTGGGGCTTTGGTTTAGTAATAGGTGCTTTGTTTGCAAAAGCGATTGCCAAACAAGTCCGCGTTGATTACAGGTTACTCGTTGCCAGTGCTTATTCAGGCTTTATTGTCTGGCATGGTGGCTTAGCAGGCTCAGTACCACTGACTATCGCAACTGACGGGCACTTTTCAGAGCAAAGTATCGGCGTAATAGGTACAGACAGTACTATTTTTTCAGGGTTTAATATCGCAATTGTCATTGGCTTATTTATTGTCATGCCACTTGTAAACCGCTACATGCTGCCAAGCAACAAAGACAGTATATATATTGACCCTGCAAAGTTAGATGATGCACCGACTCAGTCGGTAAGCCCTAGCCGCCCTGCTGAGGTGATTGAGCATAGCCGTATACTGGGTATAGGAATGGGACTCATCGGCCTTGGCTATCTAGTTTATTACTTTGTACTGAGTAACGGTGGCTTAAATTTAAATAGTGTTATCGCCATTTTCTTATTCAGTGCTATTTTACTGCACCAAACACCTCATAACTTACTCACAAGCCTGCAGCAAGCAATCCCAAGCGGTGCTGGAATCGTAGTGCAGTTTCCATTTTACGCAGGCATTATGGCTATCATGGTTAACACGGGCCTTGCCCAGCAAATTTCCGAAGGCTTCATCGCAATAGCCACAGCCGAAACACTGCCATTTTGGAGTTTTTTAAGCGCTGGCTTTGTGAATATATTTGTGCCATCGGGTGGAGGCCAATGGGCTGTTCAAGCACCTATCGTCATACCTGCGGCACAAACACTCGGTGCAGACATACCCCGTGTTGCTATGGCCGTTGCTTGGGGTGATGCATGGACAAACCTCATTCAGCCTTTTTGGGCCCTACCTGTACTTGCAATTGCAGGACTAAAAGCAAAAGATATTATGGGCTTTTGTTTAGTGCAACTGGTGATCACCGGTGTGTTTATTGCGCTAATGCTGAGTTTTTATCCCTAGCTCCTAGTAACGGAAGCATGACTCAGGCTTCCGTTATAAACTAACTTGATAGGATTTTCATTGGCAGACTTAAGATTGCGCTTTGTGAATCAGCAAAGTGCATCATTACGGCTACGTGGCCTGCAACCACCAGCGCATACATCACAGTCGAGAAGGTTTGCCCATAAGTATCTAATGGTACAAGATGTGAATTATGTCGTTCACGCCACTCAAAAAGTATTTCCAGTGCACCAATAAACAAGAAAAACACTAACAACATCAGTCCGAAAGTGTAGCTAAGCCAAAGGCCTAATAACACACCCACTAAACACATTGTTAGGCCAATCCACGAGCGCATTGAGAAACTAATACTTTTTAGCACATGCCCTCCATCTAGAGGGAGAATTGGTAATAAATTGAAGAGATTGAGCAATGCACTTAATACTGCTACACCCGCGAATATCTCCATCTCAGTTGCGTAATAAAGCACCACACCAAGCACTGATGTGATCAAACCAAATGCTGGCCCCATCAGTGAGATAACAACATCTTGCCAACGAGTCGTAATTTTATCGTCTGAAACAGCAAGCCCGCCGACAAATGGAATTAAGTAAATACCTTTGGTTTTTATACCAAAATACTTCATCGCTCTGACATGCCCATATTCATGCACAACCAAGCACCCTATTAGCATTAACGCAAACTCTATCGAGAATAGCCATGCATAACCCGCTACGGATGCTCCAGCAAGTGCTGCTTTAACAACTTTTGCACTTTTAAATAATTTAAACGCTAAAGCGACAAGGCCAATAACGCTTCTTTTAGGTTTGGTCGGTGTCATCGTGGGTATCACTAATCGGTGAGCAAACTGCTGATTTATGTAAATAGCTAAGCAGCGGTTATCAACATTACACGTATCTAAGCCGACTCGCTCACCTCGAAAGTCAAACTCATATAAATACTGCTTGGGCGACTCAAAGGCAATAGCTTGTTGGTGATGAAAAAGTCCTACTAATTGCGAACCATTAAGGTGCACGGTAAAAATTTCATCTGCTAGGCTTAGCTGTATCGTTATCATAATGATTTTAAACGCTATTATTGTATTAAGCTATTACATTTAGAAAAAGCATAATTCCAGATTACTGACAATATTTCTAAAGTAGCGTTTTTTTTCATCACTGACCAGCATAAAACATGACGAACTACTTTTTTCCTACTACTTTTAAAGAAGATTAATTTATTCATGGAGTGAATAAGGTGAAATCAAACCGACACATACTTGTAGTAGATGACTCCAAAGCAATTTTAATTGTTATGCAAGCCATATTGAATGAGCTCGAGATAACAAATATTACAACCTGCTTAAGTGCAGCTGATGCGTTGGAGAAAATCAAAAAAGCACCCCATTACTTTGATGCCGTATTT
Organism: Pseudoalteromonas sp. N1230-9; assembly: GCF_032716425.1. NCBI lineage: Bacteria > Pseudomonadati > Pseudomonadota > Gammaproteobacteria > Alteromonadales > Pseudoalteromonadaceae > Pseudoalteromonas > Pseudoalteromonas sp. N1230-9. Next base: position 158,280 of record NZ_CP090419.1, on the reverse strand, counting down.
ACAGATTTAAATATGCCAGATATGGATGGTATGGAGCTTATTCGACACTTAGGTGAAATGAAATACAATGGTGCGATAGCCATTATTTCTGAAATGGATCCAAAAGTCATTGATTTAGCGGCAGATTTGGCACGTAAGCATAACGCCCACCTGATTGGCAACATTTCAAAACCTGTACAATTGAATCAGGTTTATTTATTGCTGCAAAAGCTTGAGCATTTTTCTGTTCACATTGAACGAACAAAATCACCTATTTCAGAGTCGTTGCTTTTGCATGCGATAAGTCACAATGAAGTGCTTCCTTACTATCAGCCCAAAATCAATCGCCATGATAATCGGGTAGAAAGCATTGAGGTATTGGCACGTATAAACACCAGTAAAGAAGATGAAGTCGTCTTGCCTGATCGATTTATCTGCATTGCTGAAGACTTAGACCTCATTAACCTCATCACTTTTCAGTTATTCGAAAAAGCAACCAATGACTTTAATGAGATAAAAGAGCATTTTGACCCTAACTTAAAACTGGCATTTAATTTATCCCCTTCCCAGTTAGAAGACTTAAGCTGCCCTGATAAGTTAGCCCTGATCCTACACCTTAATAAACTCACTCCCAGTGAAGTGATATTAGAAATAACAGAACAATATGCTTTACGAAGTGCGGCACAGTTAGAAACGCTTAATCGCTTACGCATGAGGGGCTTTGGCATATCCCTTGATGATTTTGGTACAGGTTTTACCAATGTGCAGCAACTAAAAACGCTGCCCTTTACTGAAATAAAAATAGATAGAACCTTGATCAGCAATATTGAAACCGACCAATTTTCACAAGTTATCGTCAGTAGTTTAGTAAATATTGCTATACAAGAGGACTTATCGATTGTTGCAGAGGGAATCGAGCGCGTTGAAGAGCTTGATTACCTTGATAGGTATAAAGAGTTTATTCTTATGCAAGGTTTTTTACTATGCCGACCAAAATCCAAAGACGACTTTTTAAATTGGTCTTTATCATGGCGGCAAATGGTTAAAACAGCAGCTGGCTATAGGCGTTAAGGCTGACGCTTATCATCACTGACAATCGTATTGCTACTTTCTAGGCGCTGTCGCCAACGCTGCTTGGCGACATGCTGCATATTAGCTGACTGATCATGTTCATCAACTATTTCGAGGCCCATCAACGCTTCAATGAGATCTTCAAGCGTGACAATTCCCTGCACATCCCCGTACTCATCCACGACTAGGCAAATATGAGTGCGTTCAGTCAACAGTGTTTCAAGCAGGGTTGGCACGTGTAATGTTTCCGGCACAGTATAGATAGGTTTTACTAACTTACTGATTTTATAGTCTTCACCTAATCGGTGGTAAGCAAGCATAATATCGTTCTTATGCACAAAACCAATAATGTCATCGCCATTTTGATCATACACCAGTACACGAGAAAATGACGAAGAGCCATATTCAGACAAGTACTGATTAACGGTTAAGTCTTTATGTACTTTGAACAATACAGTACGTGGTGTCATTATCGTATCGAGCTTAGCGTGGCGAAAGTGTAATAAGCTTCTTATTATTTCAGATTCATCCTGACCAAGCGCTCCCGATTCCGTTCCAATATCCGCCATAGCCTCAATTTCTTGACGAATATAATAGGCCTCATCGTAATTACGACCCAAGAAACGAGTAAGAATATCTGCAAACCACACAAAGGGTTTTAACATAAACACCAAGCCAACTAAGCCAAGGCTGACAATAGGCGTGAGAGCGCGCCAATAATTAGCGCCTAATGTTTTAGGGATGATCTCAGACAGCACCAACACTAATAACGTCATAATAGCTGATGCAACGCCCACAGCGGCATCAGAAAAAACCACGGCTGCTTGAGCCCCAACTCCCGCAGCACCTGCGGTATGCGCAATGGTATTGAGAGTTAAGATAGCGGCAAGCGGCTGATCTATATTATCTTTAAGTTTAGAGACACGTTTAGCCAAATGAGGCTGTTGTTTACGTATTAATGCAACATAGCTGGGCGTAATGCTTAATAACACCGCCTCCATCACAGAGCACAAAAACGAAATCGTAATGGCGACGACCATGTAAACAAGTAAAAGTGTCACTATCTATCCTCACTTTGGGGTAACTTGCTCACCTTAACAAGTGTATGACTTAACCTCAAACCCTGATTGCATTCTAACGCAGAGCACTTTTTGGCTTTTTTAGCGCGTGCTATATTAGCTCAAATTACCGACTATAGGCTCAATTATGACGTTTAGAAGAACTTGGCAGAATAAGTCTACCCATTTAAAAATAACACTTGGTGCATTCGTACTCAGCGCCTTAAGCACAACCTCTTTGGCTGACCCAATCGACAAATCAGCCATTCAGTTTATTGGCCCACTTGCAGAAGATATGCAACTTAAGCCGTATCAAACCGATCATCGCGATGCCATCATCGCAAACTTATTGCCAAGCTTACAAACAAGCAGTGACAGTATACATTTGTTTGGTAATGACGTTGACTGGCAAGCATTCGACAAAGTGAGTGCGTTAACTCTTGGTGGGTTACAAGCACTTAAATTCACAGCCTCAACAGATCGATTCAGCCAAGGCACATTGACCTTAAAAGGCATTGAAAACGCTCAGCTATTTATTGATGGCGAAAAACAAACAGAAAAAAATCAAGCCTATGAATTAGCCTTAAGCCAAGGCGATCATCAAATTGTTATCATTACGGAGCAAGTCGCAAACTGGAATCAGGTTGAGCTTGATTTTACAGCTAAATCTGAACTAGACGCTTTACAATTTAGCGCTAAACAGCAACATGGTTTATCGGCTAAGCAATTATTCGATGCGCCAACAATTAACTTTGTGTCAATGGCACCCAATGGCGATTATTTCATCACTAGCAAACGTCATTACGAAGATGCCACCGCCAATCAAGCTCAATATGTTACAGAGCTTAAAGACGCCAAGAACAATACTTTGTATCGTTTCGAGTCAGCTCAGCCAAGTAGTATAACTTGGAGCCCTGACAGCAAACGTTTAGTGTATCTATTAAATGGTGAGCTTAAGCGCTTGAATCTAAAAACCATGCAGCTGAGTGTCATCGCTAAAAACCTCTCTGGAGCGAACGGCTTTCAATTTTATGACTCAAACAGCTTGATCTTTAACTGGTCAAAATCACCTGAAGATAATGGTAAGCTCACTAAGCACTATCAAGGCCTACAAGATCGCTGGTCGTATGCTCGTACGACATCGCAAGTCTATTTGCTCGATATCGCAACAGGTCTTAGCAAAATAGTAAGCCAAGGCCCACTTAGCCACTCACTTGAAGACTTTGATGCCAAACGTGGCAGCATATTAATGAGTCGCTCAGCACAAGCTATGCAACTATCACCCGAGCCTGCAACTGAGCTGGTTGAATTAAACCTAGCTACATCAGCGCTGAATGTACTTGGCCAATTTAAAACCTTTAATCAGGCTAAATACACAAACGAGGGGATTTATGTAACGGCAGGTCCTGACTTTAACAATGGTTTAGGGCGTAACCTACCACAAGGCATGCTTGCTAATAACTACGATGGGCAACTTTACCTGTTAAGTCGGGACGGTAAAAAAGCCACAGCGTTAAGCAAAGAATTTAATCCTGCAATTGGCCAGCTCAATGTACTTGAAAATGGTGATGCACTTATAAAAGTTACAGAGCAAGATACAGTACAACTTTACCAGTATGATGTCAGTAAAAAGCGCTTTAATAAGGTGAACGCTGGCTTTGATGTTGTTGAGCAATTTAGTTATTCAAAAGAACGTAATCCCAGCATTTTGCTCACTGGCACTACAGCTTCAACACCTCAGCAATTGAAACAACTAAGCCTAGGTAAAAGCCGCGCGAAAATATTATGGGATTCAAAACCGATCGCCTATAAAGATACTGCCATTGCCTCACTTGAAGAGTTTAACTTTACCAATAAAGACGGTATTGAAATTAAAGGCCGCGTTTACTTACCGCACAACGTAGATAAAAGCAAAAAGTACCCTGCACTGGTCTATTATTATGGCGGTACATCACCTGTTACTCGTGGTTTTACAGGTCGCTACCCATTTAACTTGTGGGCTGAGCATGGCTATGTTGTTTATGTTGTGCAACCAACGGGCGCAACAGGCTTTGGCCAAGAGTTATCAGCTAAACACGTAAATGCATGGGGTGAGTACACCGCGAACGATATCATCGATGGCACAAAAGCGTTTTTAAACCAGTATCACTTCGTAGATAGCAAACGTGTTGGCAACTTAGGTGCGTCCTACGGTGGCTTCATGACTATGCTACTGGCTACCAAAACAGATATGTTTAGTGCTTCAATCGCCCATGCTGGCATTTCTAATATTACGTCGTATTGGGGCCAAGGCTGGTGGGGGTACTTATACTCTAACGAGGCGTCTAAAAATAGCTACCCTTGGAATAATCCAACCCTTTACAGCCAACATAGTCCTGTTTTTCATGCCGACAAGGTGACCACACCATTATTATTACTGCATGGTGATTCGGATACGAATGTACCGGTTGGAGAAAGTCACAATATGTACACGGCATTAAAGTTACTAGGAAAAGATGTCGAACTCATTGAGTACAAAGGCGCAGACCATCAGATATTTGCACGCGACAAACGCTTTGATTGGTGGGACACCATGCTCGCTTATTTCGATAAAAATCTAAAAGAGCAGCCACAATGGTGGCAATACCTTTACGCTGAAAAGTAGATTTTTATATAGTTGAGTACTACAAAAGTACTCAACTTTTCTTTCACTTTACGACACCTAACTAATTAAATTGTAAGAAATAGTTATAAACCTATCCATTACACTTCTCACTCTTTGTCATACAGTGCTAACATAACAACAAATCAAGTGTGAAATAGAAGCTAATGACTATTCAAGTTTTATTGGTTGAAGATGATGAGCTACTCGTCAAACGTATTCTCAACCATTTTAAAGAGACTGAATTTGAGATTGAGGTAGACTCAACAGGCGCCGATGCACTGAGCATTGTGCAATCTCGCGCCCCTTCACAAAATGCAATCTCTTTAGCTATCATCGATATAGTACTGCCCAAACGTGATGGTCTGCTATTAGCAAAAGAACTCAATGCGCTCACAGAAATTGGCGTAATTATGCTATCAAGCAGAGACTCTCAAGCCGATCGCATTGCAGGGCTTGCCCAAGGTGCAGATGATTACATATGTAAGCCCGTAGACTTACTTGAACTCGAACTTAGAATGCGTGCACTTCACAAACGTCTCAAGAGCTCTCAAAACGATGATGAAAGCGAAGAGTTTATTGAATATGCCGACTTCAAGTTACACCCTGATAATCGAACCTTGATTACCCCTAACGGTGAAGAGTCGCGCCTAACAGAAGCTGAACACAAGGTACTTATTTGCTTAATTGCAAATGCAGGTAAAGCAACATCACGTGAAAAGATCTCAGAAGAGATTGGCCAACCAGATTGGAGCCCTAGTGATCGCACCGTCGATGTATTGATTGGTCGACTACGTAAAAAATTAAGTGATGAAAAGGATCAGAAGCGTATTGTTACAGTGCGTGGTAAAGGTTACATGTTATCGATTTAAGCTTTTAGAGTTGCGTTAGCTGACTAATTAGCCGCTCAAATGCCCGATAATTTAATGCTTCTTTTAGTTCACTTAAGGTTATATTTGGCTGAGCTTTTAAATCGCTGATGGTGCGTGCCACTTTAATCACCCGATGATAAGAGCGAGGCGATAAAGCCAGTTTTTCACTGGCTTTAGCTAAAAACTGAAGTTCTGCAGGTGCTAAAATACAGTACCGATTCATTTCTTTATTATTCAAGCGCGCATTCACTTTGCCTTGTCTTTCAAGCTGAATTGCGTAGGCACGCTCAACACGTGAGCGAACTTGCTCACTGCTTTCTTCTATTTCAATACTTTGTAGTTGGCTACTGGTCAATCTTGGCAACTCAATTTGTAAATCAATACGATCGATAAATGGCCCAGACACCCGAGATAAGTAACGTAGCACTTGATCAGGCGTTGCTCGCTTATCTGTGTGGCTACCTGTTGGGCTTGGGTTAAGGGCTGCAATCAACTGAAATTGCGAAGGGAACTCCATTTGCCTCGCAGCTCTTGATATCGTTACTACGCCCGTTTCCATAGGTTCACGCAATGAGTCGAGTACTTTTCTCTCAAATTCAGGCAGCTCATCCAAGAAAAGCACTCCATTGTGGGCTAATGAAATTTCCCCTGGCTTTGGGTTTGACGAACCACCAACAAGCGCGACCGCTGAACACGTATGATGAGGATTGCGAAAGGGACGCTCCCGCCAATTCGCTAAATCGACTGATTGACCAATAATTGAATAGAGGGCTGCGGTACTAATCGCTTCATCGTCAGACATTGCAGGCATAATTGTCGGCATACGCTGTGCGAGCATAGATTTACCTGTCCCTGGAGGGCCTAAAAATAGCAAATTATGCCCACCAGCAGCTGCAATTTCTAATACTCGTTTCGCGCCTGGTTGCCCTTTAACATCGCTTAAATCGAGAAGAGATTCCCTATCTAATTCCTGCTCTGGGTATTCAATATTCAAAGGAAGGGGTTGCTGGTTAAGTAAATCGTTCCAGACATCCTGAATAGAATATACTGCTTTTCGTGCGACCCCTGAAACAAGACTCGCCAAGGAGTCATTATCGGCAGGAAGAAAGCAACAACGGCCTTTGTCTTTAGCACCGAGCACGGAAGGCAAAATCGCATTCACACCTCTTACTTCCCCATTTAAGGCAAGCTCACCATAAAATTCATAACGATGAATATCGGGACAACTAATCTGCCCTGATGCCACCAAGATGCCTACGGCGATGGCTAAATCAAAGCGCCCTCCCTCTTTAGGCAAGTCTGCGGGCGCTAAATTAACAGTGATCCGCTGATCAGGAAAGCCAAACTGTGAGTTTTCAAGTGCGCTTCTTACGCGATCTTTCGCTTCCTTCACAGATGTTTCGGGTAGACCAACTATATGAAAAGCCGGTAAACCATTACCTAAATGCACTTCAACTATAACTTCAGGTGCTTGTACGCCTATTTGTGCACGAGAAAAAATACGAGCTAATGACACGTTTAATCTGTCCCTATAACAAGTCCTAAGTTATAGTTTAATCAGAATATTTAAAAATATGCAACGTTAGCCGCCATTTCATCGCCGCCAGTCGTAAAACAAGCGTCACTAGCATTGCAATCACCATCGCAAGCTCTGTTACAAAACCAAAAGAAATACCCAGCGTATAAGCGACTCCGCCTGCAATACAGGTAATTGCGTATAACTCACCTTTTAATAGCATAGGCATATTACCTGCGAGCACATCACGGATCATGCCGCCGAAGCAACCTGTAATAACGCCCATTATAATAGCCGTTGTATCAGGCATACCTGCCAACATTGCTTTTTGAGCACCCATAACAGCAAAAAATGCTAGGCCAAATGCATCTGCTATCTGTAGCGTATTAAATTCAATCGAACGCTGCTTATTAATTAAACGTGTAGTAACAAATACCGAAAATAAAATAGCCCAAAAATAGCTTTGATCATGTAACCAAAAAACAGGAACATCTAGGATTAAATCACGTAACGTACCACCACCAATTGCCGTTACAGTGGCAAGTACAACAACCCCAAAGCCATCCATTTTTTTATCATAGGCCAGCAGCGTACCTGATACAGCAAATACAGCCACGCCAATTAAGTCAAACCAGTGGTAAAGTTCAGTCATACTTGTAACTAAAAAGTAATTTTACCTACCTTGTAACATAAACTTTTCAATCTTTTAAGAGAAGATTATGCAAGTCACTAAACGTAGCAGAAGGAAAATATTAATCTGTTTAATAAAGAGAACTATTTTGAAGCAAGAAACCATATTATTAATAGGCAATGACTTCGTATTATTGCCTATTAGTACAAACATTATGATGAGATAAAAAGATTTTTTCGATCCTCAAGAGCATCTTCACTTTTTTATAGGCATAAAAAACACGCTTTAGCGTGTCTAGTATTACATATTAATTTTAATTTCAGTTGGTTGCGGGAGCTGTGAATTTTGAGAGCTAACCGACGACCTTTGGGTCATGAATCTGAATTTTAGGCGTAAAAAAACACGCTTTCACGTGCCTATTATGTAATTTCAGTTGGTTGCGGGAGCTGTGAACTTTGAGGGCGAACCGACGACCTTTGGGCTATAAATCTGAATTTTAGGCATAAAAAAACACGCTTTAGCGTGTCTAGTATTACATATTAATTTTAATTTCAGTTGGTTGCGGGAGCCGGATTTGAACCGACGACCTTCGGGTTATGAGCCCGACGAGCTACCAGGCTGCTCCATCCCGCGCCTGAAATTATTAAGTTTATTTTACTTCTCACTTAATTTAAGAAGTCAGCCAATTAAGAAAATTGGTTGCGGGAGCCGGATTTGAACCGACGACCTTCGGGTTATGAGCCCGACGAGCTACCAGGCTGCTCCATCCCGCGCCTGAATATTAAGTTTGTTTTACTTCTCACTTAATTTAAGAAGTGGTTGCGGGAGCCGGATTTGAACCGACGACCTTCGGGTTATGAGCCCGACGAGCTACCAGGCTGCTCCATCCCGCGCCTGTATGTTTAGAGTCCCAGAAGCCGGATTTGAACCGACGACCTTCGACTTCAGGTATTTGCGAGTCCGACGAATGATTTATCATTCTGCTCCATCCCACGCCTGTAATCTCTAAGTAACAACAGCATGTTATTGATGCCTTGTTTCGAAGAGAGCGCTATCATATAGCAATAAGATTAGAAATCAAGAGTTATAGTAATAAAACACCACCAAACGAACAAAAAGCACACAAAGTGCTGTTAAAAAGCTCGTTGGTGAGGACTTATCATTTTTTGCCACTCCCAATCAGGGTGGCCCATAACGATAAAATCTGGGTTTTCTGTGCTTTCTCGTTGATTGTAAGTTAAAGGATTAAATTCAGCATCCGTAATGCAGCCACCCGCTTCTTCAACAATCACTTGAGATGCGCCTGTATCCCACTCACCTGTTGGCCCTATGCGTAAAAAACAATCCGCTTTACCTTCTGCAATAATACACGCTTTTAATGAGCATGAGCCTAATGCGACCGTTGCGAATTGGGTATTTAAATACTGACTTACCGCTTCAATTTTTTGTCGACGACTCACTGCTAAAGTTAAATTATCAGGTGTTGCAACCGAAATTTTCTGATCTTGGCCATTTTCACGCTTAAACGCGCCTTGCTGATAAGTTGCAAAATAAGTAACGTGCTTCGCTGGCCAATGGATAACACCTAATACTGGACGATTATTTTCAATCAGTGCGATATTAACCGCAAAATCACCACTTTCTAAAATAAACTCCCCCGTACCATCCATGGGATCTAGCAACCAATATTGCTGCCAATGCTTTCTGTCAGCAAGTGCAGGGATTGGCGTTTCCTCTGACATAATAGGAATATCTGGCGCCAACGCTTTTAATCCTGCCATCAATACTTCATTTGATGCTAAATCAGCTTTAGTTACGGGCGTATGATCGGACTTTTGCTCGGCACCAATATCATCTTGCTGATAAATAGCCATAATGGCATCACCTGCTTGTTCAGCTAGACGAATGCAAGGCTCTAAAAAATTACTCATTGGTAGCTCCCGACTCTAAGTACTTTGTTAATAATAGCAAAGCTGCAACACTTCGTGCTTCTGTAAAGTCCTCCTGTTGCAATAAAGACGGCCAATCACTCATCGGCCACTTCACAACAACAAGTGGCTCAGGTTCATCACCTGGTAAGATTTCAGGGTAGAGGTCTTCGGCGTACAAAATATGCATAGTGGCATTAAAGTAACTTGGTGCCATGCTGACTTTTTTAAGGGCGGCAAAATAGTTAGCACCAAAGCCTACTTCTTCTTTAAGCTCACGATTTGCTGCTTGTTCGGGAGTTTCACCTGGATCAATTAAGCCTTTTGGAAAGCCCAGTTGATAATCATTAGTGCCAGCACAATATTCTCGCACCAATAACAGCTCGTTATCAGCCGTTACAGGCACGATCATGACGGCACCTCTTCCACCACCACGAATTCGTTCGTATTGCCTTTGCTCGTTATTTGAGAACTTCAGCTCAAGGGATTCAACGGTGAACAGTCGACTCTTAGCGACAACTTCATTAGACAAAATTTGCGGTGGTGTAGGATGCTTTTTCTGTGTCATTGGCATTAATTTGCTATCATGGCAGTTATGCTCATCATAAATCTTTTAAAGTGAATTGCCTATGTTAAATTGGTCAAAAATCGATACTGTGTTGTTAGATATGGATGGCACCCTACTCGATTTGCATTTTGATAATTATTTCTGGCTTACTGTTATTCCCGAGCAATATGCACGTAAACATAAAATCAGTTTAGACGCAGCAAAAGCTGACATTTTGCATCGTTATCAACAAGTTCATGGGCAAATTAATTGGTACTGCTTAGACTATTGGCAACAACAACTCGATTTGCCAATAATGTCGCTAAAACGTGACATTCAACATTTAATAAAAGTGCGTGATGACGTACCGCCATTTCTAACTGAGCTTAGAAAAGCTGGTAAGCAATTGATCATGCTCACTAACGCGCACCCAGATTGTGCCATGTTAAAGTTTGAACACACGGCTATCGATAATTACTTAGATGGGGTAATTTCAACTCACCAATATGGCGTGAGTAAAGAGCATCAGCCATTATGGCAACAAGTACATCAAGAGTGGAAGTTTGATAAGGAACGGACTTTATTTGTGGATGACAGCCCTGCCGTGCTCGATGCGGCAAAAGAGTTTGGTATCGGCCATATACTTGCAGTTGCCAACCCTGATAGTCAACAACCGCATAAGCAGTTCGATGGCTTTTTATCGACCATCGATTTTCGCGAGTTTATACCCGTTGAATAATACCAATTCGCTTAATTAAGTAGTCTATTTTGAGGCAATAAAACCTTGTTGATAGCAAGGCAAAAATTTCGTTATTTAGTTGTTCTAAATCAGAAATTTTTAACGCAGCTAGCGACAGGTTTTATCCCTCAAGATGATTAAGTATTATTGCGGATTGGTATTACTTCGGGTAACGCTGCTCCAAGCCTTGATAAACAAGCTTGGCGAAATCAGCATGCTCTGTATCTAGGCTTTTAACTACTTCAACTAAGTGTTCGTTATCTTCTTGGCCGTTCCACACTTTGATATAACTACCGTCTTTGTAGCCATGGTCTTGGCGGAAGAAGTTCAAGGTATTTTTACCAACGTAGCCGCGGTATAAATCATCAATATCCATACCGATTTGCGCCATACAACCTGCAAATGCAGCGGCATTAAAACTCTTTTCAGCGACTGCTGACGCAGCTAATTGCTCTAGTGTTTGTTTAAAGTCATCCGCTTGAACTGGCGCACTTAATTCCGCTTCAAGTTGCGCGGCTAATTGCTCATAGCTGGTTTCACCATCAATGCGCAAAGATAAACCAAAATGGAAAATATCAACTAACTCTAAAATAACTTGTTCGGTATCTGGAGTTTGTTTTTTCCACCACTTCCAACCATAGTGATCAAGCATTTCAGCACACTCAACCCAAATTGCACGATACCATTCAAAACCTTGGCTAAACCATTGCTCATGAACTTTGGTATTCATCGCATTTTGCATTTCGAGCATAACAACGAGTTTTTGTAAATTAGCAGACATTTTTTATCCCAACTTGCATTCTTTATTTGCCTATATACTACAGTTAAATTTGGCATTGATGAAATAAAAACACTTATAAACAGGTCGTTTGTAAAATCGAGAAAGAATCATGAAGGATCCTAATGTTTAGATCACTACTTATTACTGCATTACTTGTACTATCTAGCCAAGCAATTGCAGCTACAGCAACGAATATTGCAAACTCAGCTGAGCAAGTTAGTCCATTACTGCCAGGCTTAACTATGCCAAGTGTTGACTTAAAAGATCAGTTTGGAAAAAGCGTTTCTTTAGGTGAACGTTTTAAAGAAAAAACCACGGTATTAATTGTTTATCGTGGCGGTTGGTGCCCATATTGTTCAAGGCAATTAGCCAGTGTGCAAAAAATTGAAAAGCAATTAGCAAGCCTCAATGCACAAATTATCGCGATATCGCCAGATAGCCCAGAAAAGCTAGCGGAAAGCAAAATATCTTCCCCAAACTATCAACTTTTATCTGATGATAGTTTGGCATTGAGCCAACAACTAGGATTGGCATTTTATCTGGATGATAAAACCGCAAAAATCTATCGTAATAAACTTGGCGTTAACTTTGTGTCGCTAGATGGCGAAGCAAAGGTGGCTTTACCTGTACCTGCTGTTTTTGTGGTTGACACAAAAGGGTTAATTCACTTTCAGTATGCTAATCCAAATTATAAAGTACGTTTAACTGAAGACTTATTACTTGCAGCTGTTAAATCAGTCAATGAACAATAAACTAGCCACTGATAAGCAGAACCTGTTTCTGCTTATCGCCCTTGCGTAAACTCTTGCCAAGATTCAATTAAATCAACAAAGTCTTCAAAACCACAGCCACTGCATAAGCCTTCTTCTTCAAGCATTAAATCATCATCTTGGTAGGCGACTAAGTCTTCGTTGTCTTGATGTAGTGCATGGGCTTCAAATAATGCTTCGTCTTTACTTAAAATCAAATCAATTTCTTGGCCTTGCAAGGTTAAAGGCTCATGACTGCTCTTCACTGCAGCAATTAAAGCTTGCACCATTGCGACTTTTTCTTTACCGATTTCTTCATTCAGCCAGCGGCCAATAACACCGTGCTCAGAAGAGATTTTAATGCGTAAACCGCTAATTGGGTCGCGGATAAATTGATATTCCATGAAGAGTACTCGTAATACGTTATTGCGCTAATTATACCGTTTGCAGCTAAACGTGGCGAGTTTTGCAGCCTTAAACAACACGAGCGCCATAGTGGCGCTCGTGTTTATGCTATGTAAAACAGCTAGAGTCGTGATTTAAAACGAGCAGCATCAATAATTGCCCATAAATAGACAATCGGCAGTAATACAAAACCGATCGCAACATAAATTAGCGCGCCACTGATAACCCATGCTAAAAAGAATGCAATCGCCGCCATTAAACGACCTTGTACCAATTGTCCTAAACCAGGAAAAAAGATATTACATATTGCTGCGATTACATTACCGCCAGAACCTTGCTCTGCCATACTAACCTCTGTAGTTTTTAATGATTATACTTTTTATAAACACACTTTATGCCAACTTATTATGACTTACAAATCAAAGTGTTAAAAAATACCGTTATTTTGATTTTAGTTCTTTTTGCTAAAAATCGGTCAAATTCACAATTTTTATTTACGATTTTAATGACTTGCCAAAATAGCTGTTTATAAAAACAGTATTTTATTTAGCCTTGCATAAACACCTGTTATACTCCACCCATTATAGATTGAAAAGGCGTAACGATGGACGTTTCTGAATTACTCGATGGCTTAAATGACAAACAACGGGATGCAGTCGCAGCCCCATTGCAAAATATGCTAGTACTTGCAGGTGCAGGTTCTGGTAAAACTCGAGTACTTGTTCATCGCATCGCATGGCTCATGCAAGTTGAGCAAGCTTCAGCATACAGTATCTTTGCGGTAACCTTCACTAACAAAGCCGCGAAAGAAATGCGTACTCGTGTAGAAGAAACGCTAAAAGCACCAGTTGGTGGCATGTGGATTGGTACTTTCCATGGTTTATCTCACCGTATTTTGCGTGCCCACCATCGCGAAGCGAACTTGCCTGAAAGCTTTCAAATCTTAGATTCTGACGATCAACAACGTATGATCAAACGCTTACTTAAAGCGATGAACATCGATGACAAAAAGTGGCCTGCAAAACAATTTGGTTGGTATATCAGCGCTAAAAAAGACGAAGGCTTACGCCCGAAAGACATTCAAGCCTACGATGTTAATGAACAGATGATGCTAAAAGTCTATGCTGCATATCAAGAAGCGTGCGACCGTGCTGGTTTAATCGACTTTGCTGAAATATTACTGCGTTGCTACGAAGTACTTAAAAATAACCCGACACTTTTACGTCATTATCAGCAGCGCTTTGCTCACATGCTGGTAGACGAGTTCCAAGATACCAATACAATTCAGTACGCTTGGTTAAAGCTACTTGCAGGTAATACGAATAGTATTATGATCGTGGGTGATGATGACCAAAGCATTTATGGCTGGCGTGGCGCAAAAATTGAGAATATCAAACGCTTTTTGACCGACTTCGAAGCCGAAACCATTCGCCTTGAGCAAAATTACCGCTCAACGGCAACAATCTTGAAAGCATCAAATGCGCTGATCAAAAACAATGCTGAACGCATGGGCAAGAGCCTTTGGACAGATGGCAATGATGGTGAGCCTATTTCTGTTTACGCTGCGTTTAATGAATTAGACGAAGCCCGCTTTGTTAGTAGTAAACTACGCAGCTGGCTCAATGCGGGTAATGCATTACAAGACGCCGCAATTTTATACCGTAACAATGCGCAATCTCGTGTACTCGAAGAAGCAATGCTACAAGAAGGTTTAAAATACCGTATTTACGGCGGTATGCGCTTCTTCGAGCGCCAAGAGATCAAAGATGCACTTTCATATTTACGTTTAGTGGGCAATCGTCAAGATGATGCTGCTTTCGAGCGCGTTATTAACACCCCTGCCCGCGGCATTGGTGATAAAACGCTAAGCCATATCCGTGATTGCGCGCGCAATGAATCATTGCCACTTTGGTATGCCGCAAAAGCTATTATCGAGCAGCAGCACTTATCTGGCCGTGCGGCGAGTGCTGTCACTAAATTCTTAGAACTTGTTGAGCATATCGAAGATAAGATCAGCGATCTCACCTTAGAAGAGCAAGCGAAATACGCCATTCAAACCTCAGGGTTAATGGCAATGTATCAAGCTGAAAAAGGTGAAAAAGGCCGTGCCCGCGTAGAAAACTTAGAAGAGCTTATTAGTGCTTGTGGTCAATATGAACTCCCTGAAGATGAAGAGTTCAGCTCGCCACTACAGGGCTTTTTGGCCTATACCTCACTAGAGTCTGGCGAAGGTCAAGCCGATGAGCACGAAGACGCGGTGCAAATGATGACTCTGCACTCAGCAAAAGGCCTAGAATTCCCACTGGTATTTATGGTTGGTGTTGAAGAGGGCATGTTCCCGTCACAACAAAGTAATGAAGAGTCTGGCCGTTTAGAAGAAGAACGCCGCCTATGTTATGTTGGTATGACTCGCGCGATGGAAAAACTATACATTAGCCATGCAGAAAGTCGCCGTTTATACGGACAAGAAAAATACCACAGCCCATCACGCTTTTTACGTGAAATGCCTGAAGACTGCATCGAAGAAATCCGAATTAAAACACAAGTTTCAAGACCGCCTGCTGCAGGTCGTTTTAGTCCATCAGTAACCCATGCTGCATTTGAAGATAGTGGCTTTAACTTAGGACAACGCGTCTTACACGCCAAGTTCGGTGCAGGAACCGTACTCAATTACGAAGGTAGTGGCGCACAGTCACGTATTCAAGTGAACTTTGATGACCTAGGCAGCAAATGGCTTGTAACACAGTATGCAAGACTTCAAGCCTTATAATGAGTATATAACAGCACTGTGTAATGAGCTGGTGATTGCAAAGCATCGCCAGCTTGTCATTGTGCAAGGCAGCGAAACTTGGTGCCATCAGTTTGCAAACCAATTAGCGCTTAACAATACCTATGTTTTAAGCGCTAGCTCACTATTAGCGAATAGTAAGTTTCCAAAACATGCTCATCAAATTCTTGGCCAAGAGTTTCAACACGCTATTTTTGATGGTTTTAGCGGCTTATATGCCGATAAACTAGCCGCGCTTGCAGGTACCGTAAAAGCAGGTGGTGTACTGATACTTTTGCTGCCCGATGACGATAAGTGGCAAGACCCAGCACTCACAAGTATTACCTCTTATGGCGAAGTGATTCAACACAGCTTTTTTAATCAGCGTTTTTTCGCCAAGCTAAAATTGCAGCCACATTATTTTACTGAGCACTCGCTTCCTACTTACCAATCCATTTCGCCAGCAACTGCTGAGATAAATTATCAGCAACAACAAGCATGTGTTGAGCAAATTATTAAAACCGCAACAGGGCGCGCTAATCGCCCATTTGTGATCAGTGCAGACCGGGGTCGTGGTAAGTCAGCTGCTTTAGGGCTTGCAGCAGCAAATCTTCAAGATAAAAAAATCCTTATTTGTGCCACGCAAGCCAAGGCCGTACAAACAAGCTTTAAACATTTAGCATCTGAGCTTGGTATAACTAAAGAGCAAAATTGTAAGCAACTAGCTAACCTTAGCTATATTGCGCCAGATACACTCCTACATGAAAAACCTGACTGCGATCTGTTATTTGTCGACGAAGCAGCGGCGATTCCTGTTCCTATGCTATTACAGATCCTGAAAAGCTATCCGCGAATCGTATTTGCTAGCACTATGGTTGGTTATGAAGGAAATGGCCGAGGTTACACGTTACGTTTTCTACATTACTTACGTAGCCAATTTAAATCACTAAAGACTATCACTTTGGATGAGCCAGTTCGCTTTGCCAAACATGATCCTTTAGAAAATAGCCTACGCAAACTATTATTACTCGATGCAAAGTACCCAGGCACGCAAAGTAGTGAGCCATTCCAATTTGCAAACATAAGCAAAGAACAACTCGTTGATGATGAGCAACTACTTAGCCAAATAATGGCATTACTGGCGCTGGCTCATTACCAAACCACAGTGAATGATTTACGCCAACTGCTTGATGCGCCCGAGTTACAGCTGTCTATCTGTAAGCAAGAAAATGCACTAAAAGCAGTTTGTTTGGTGGCTGTTGAGGGTGGTTTAACGGCTAAGATCGCAGAACAAGTTAAAATAGGTAAGCGCAGACCACATGGCCATTTAATGGCACAAACCATTACTCAACTGAGCCAGAGTACAGAAGATTTATGTAAACGCTCTGCAAGAGTTGTGAGAATAGCTGTCGCACCAGAGTGTCATCAACAAGGTATAGGTTCAGCCCTATTAAATTACTGCGAAAAACAACTAGATTATTGCGACTATTTCGGTGCGAGCTTTGGCGCAAATGCATCCCTAGTTAAGTTTTGGCAAAGTAATGGTTTTAAGGTCATTAAGTTGGGTTTTAGCCACGACAAAGCAACTGCGGAACATTCGGCTTTAGTTATAAAGCCACTTACCCGCCAAGCGAAACATTCAGCCACACTGCTCATTGGTGAGTTTAAACACGACTTCTCGTTACAACTTTTAGGCCACTTTAGTCACTTACCTTGGCAACTGATTGCTGAATTATTACCCCATTTTCCACAAAGCGAATGTCCAACTGTATTATTAAGCAGGGCTGAGCGCCTTATAAATTCTGAATTTTCGTTATTTAATGCTCAACCCTTACTGTGGCAACTGATCTGGCATACACCAATTAGTCTAAACTTGCTCAATCAAGATACAAAATTCATACTTATTCGGCTAATATTACAACAATCCTGTACCGATCACTTCATTAGTGAAGCAAATCTGTCCGGAAAAAAAGAATTAAACACACAATTCAAAGCCGCAGTGCAAGGTTGGTATGCTCACTTTAAACTACTCAATAATATCGACAATTAAGAGCATATTGTTATCTCTTTCACTTTTATCCACTTTGGGTCATGCCGAAGACACTCTCCCCCCTATAAAATTAGGTATGTCTACAGCACTATCAGGGCCAGCAAAAGAAATTGGCGAGCAATTAGCTTTCGGCAGCAATATTTATTTCGATAAGATAAATGCTGATAGCGGTATTAATGGTCAAAATATCAAGCTGATAATTGCTGACGATGGTTATGAGCCAAAAAATACGGTTGTAAATACACGGCAATTTTTATTTAGCGACAACATCCACGCAATCTTTGGTTCAATGGGAACACCGACTGCACATGCCATTAAACCTTTGCTTGATAGGCATCGTACACCCTTTCTGATGCCTTTTACAGGCGCAGATTTCCTACATAATAATTCAATGCCGAATGTATTTAACCTACGTGCAAGCTATCAAGATGAAGCGTCTGAACAAGTCGATTATTTAGTAAAAGAACGTCAGCATGAGAAAATTGCATTAATGATTCAAGCTGACGAATTTGGTTATGTTGTTGAAAGCAATTTAATTTTAGCTTTAGAAAAATATGAAATAAAACCTATTGAAGTTGCCCGATTTAAACGTAATAGCGAAGATATTGCAAAGGCACTAACGCAACTTAAACAAAGTAAAGCGACTGCAATCTGTATGGTAGGCACATACAAACCGTTAGCTGAGTTTATCAATACAGGCTATCAGCAGGGTTTCACACCCGACTACACCGCCGTTTCTTTTGCATCAAGCCATGAACTATACAAGCGAATTAAGCATCCAAGCAATATTATGGTCACCGAAGTCGTCCCCGATCCTAATCGGTGTGATAACGCTTGGTGCGTGCAATTCAATGAAGACATTAAGCCCTACCAAAGGAAGGCAAATCGCATAATTTTTGAAGGTTATCTAAATGCAGTTGCACTGGTTAATGCTGCTCAAAAGTGCTCTCCCCCTTTAAATAATCAATGCTTAATTTCCAAGTTAAATGCACTATTTGATGAAGATACTGACTTCGCAAAGTTATTTAGTGAGCAGACTGGTAATAGTGATAAAAAAATTTATCGCTCATATTTTAAAAGTAATCAAGATTAACTACTGCTAAATCAGAATAATGTTCTATGCTTTAAAGACTTAATAAGGCTTTGAGGGAAATATGGATCTGATTAATTTTCGTGTTGGGCATAAAACCATTTCACTTAAAATACTCGATATTCTTCTAACGGAACGTTACGAAAATAACCTTACGTCCCTACCTAATGAAAATAAAAGCTTTATTGGCGTTAAAGACTACATGGATACACCCACTCCTATATTTGACTTAGGAATTGTACTTAATAACCAATCGACTCATAAAACAAATGCTGCGTTAACAGATTTATTAGCTGAGAAAGAAAAAGAGCACCAACTCTGGTTAAATGCACTAGAAGAGAGCCTGCTCACTGGTGCTGCGTTTACACAATCAACCGATCCTGACAAATGCGCTTTTGGCCGGTGGTATAATAGCTTCAAAACAGACAATGAAGACTTGCAAAACATTCTTAACAAATTTGATACTCCCCACAGAGCACTACATGCAATGGCTGGTGAGTTACTCGAATTACAAAAGAACCTTCCTAAAGATAAGTTAATCCATATATTTGAAGAAAAAAAGAGGCACATCTTTAACCAACTAATACGTTTATTTGAGTCTGCTAGAGAACAGATAATCCTCGACTATAAACCGATTATTATTTTCACTACTAAAGATGGCATCACACCACATATAGGATTACTGGTTGATAAAGTAGAAGACAACATCAACGTTAAAAAAGAGGATATTAAACCCTTAGATAAGTTAACGTCCGTCGGCTTTGATGTAGACCCACAAACCAAAAATATGATGCGCGGTTTAATAAAAATGAAAAATAAGCATACGTTACTCATTGACCCAAGCGCTATATTCCGCCCAGAACATCTAAGCAACCAAGAAGAGGAAGAAACTGAGGCCTACGGCTTATTTTAGTGACCTTAATGGCAGAGGTGGACGGTATATGCCATTTCACTATCAAAATACTAGAGCATAGCAGTGGGTTTATCCCGCGTCATGGGTTGTCTGTTCGCGGATAGCGCGCGAAGACAAACACGCAAAAAACCCGCTGCATTGCTGCAACGGGTTTCTTTAATTAGGAGCCTGGCGATGTCCTACTTTCACATGGCAAATGCCACACTATCATCGGCGCTGTTTCGTTTCACTACTGAGTTCGGCATGGGGTCAGGTGGGTCCAAAACGCTATTGTCACCAAGCAAAATGTGTTGTAAACGCGATATAAAATCGCGACTACTAAATTCGGAATGCTGATTGTAAGTAAATTCTACTTTAGTAATTTAACTTCTGTTTTGCGTTGTTACGCTGCCACAAAACGCGTTTGGCGTTGTATGGTTAAGCCTCACGGGTAATTAGTACAGGTTAGCTTAATGGCTCACACCACTTCCACATCCTGCCTATCAACGTTGTAGTCTTCAACGGCCCTTCAGAGACTTTAAAAGTCTAGTGAGAACTCATCTCGAGGCCTGCTTCGCGCTTAGATGCTTTCAGCGCTTATCAGTTCCGAACGTAGCTACCGGGCAGTGCCATTGGCATGACAACCCGAACACCAGCGGTTCGTTCACTCCGGTCCTCTCGTACTAGGAGCAACCCCTCTCAATTCTCAAACGCCCACGGCAGATAGGGACCGAACTGTCTCACGACGTTCTAAACCCAGCTCGCGTACCACTTTAAATGGCGAACAGCCATACCCTTGGGACCGACTTCAGCCCCAGGATGTGATGAGCCGACATCGAGGTGCCAAACACCGCCGTCGATATGAACTCTTGGGCGGTATCAGCCTGTTATCCCCGGAGTACCTTTTATCCGTTGAGCGATGGCCCTTCCATTCAGAACCACCGGATCACTATGACCTACTTTCGTACCTGCTCGACGTGTCTGTCTCGCAGTTAAGCTGGCTTCTACCATTACACTAACCGTACGATGTCCGACCGTACTTAGCCAACCTTCGTGCTCCTCCGTTACTCTTTGGGAGGAGACCGCCCCAGTCAAACTACCCACCAGGCACTGTCCGTAATCCCGATCAGGGACCAACGTTAGAACATCAACACTACAAGGGTGGTATTTCAAGGACGGCTCCACAAAGACTAGCGTCTCTGCTTCAAAGCCTCCCACCTATCCTACACATGTAGGGTCAATGTTCAGTGCCAAGCTGTAGTAAAGGTTCACGGGGTCTTTCCGTCTAGCCGCGGGTACACAGCATCTTCACTGCGATTTCAATTTCACTGAGTCTCGGGTGGAGACAGCGTGGCCATGGTTACACCATTCGTGCAGGTCGGAACTTACCCGACAAGGAATTTCGCTACCTTAGGACCGTTATAGTTACGGCCGCCGTTTACCGGGGCTTCGATCAAGAGCTTCGTCCGAAAACTAACCCCATCAATTAACCTTCCGGCACCGGGCAGGTGTCACACCGTATACGTCATCTTGCGATTTTGCACAGTGCTGTGTTTTTAATAAACAGTCCCAGCCACCTGGTCACTGCGGCTCCCGTCCGCTTAGAGAGTAAATCTCATCACAGATAGGAGCGTACCTTCTCCCGAAGTTACGGTACAATTTTGCCTAGTTCCTTCACCCGAGTTCTCTCAAGCGCCTTAGTATTCTCTACCTGACCACCTGTGTCGGTTTGGGGTACGATTCGGTATAATCTGAAGCTTAGAGGCTTTTCCTGGAAGTATGGCATCAGCAACTTCACACCCTTGGGTGCTCGTCTCGTATCTCAGTCTTAAGAGTCCGGATTTTCCTAAACTCTCAACCTACTTACTTTCACATGGACAACCAACGCCATGCTTGCTTAGCCTGCTCCGTCCCCCCATCGCAATTATACCAAGTACGGGAATATTAACCCGTTTCCCATCGACTACGCCTTTCGGCCTCGCCTTAGGGGTCGACTTACCCTACCCTGATTAACATGGGATAGGAACCCTTGGTCTTCCGGCGTGCGGGTTTTTCACCCGCATTATCGTTACTCATGTCAGCATTCGCACTTCTGATACCTCCAGCAAACCTCCCGGTTCACCTTCAACGGCTTACAGAACGCTCCCCTACCACTCAAACAAAGTTTGAATCCGCAGCTTCGGTGCATAGTTTAGCCCCGTTACATCTTCCGCGCAGACCGACTCGACCAGTGAGCTATTACGCTTTCTTTAAAGGATGGCTGCTTCTAAGCCAACCTCCTGGCTGTCTGGGCCTTTCCACATCGTTTCCCACTTAACTATGACTTTGGGACCTTAGCTGGCGGTCTGGGTTGTTTCCCTCTTCACGACGGACGTTAGCACCCGCCGTGTGTCTCCCGGATAGTACTTTACGGTATTCGGAGTTTGCAAAGGGTTGGTAAGTCGGGATGACCCCCTAGCCTTAACAGTGCTCTACCCCCGTAAGTATTCGTCCGAGGCTCTACCTAAATAGATTTCGGGGAGAACCAGCTATCTCCCGGTTTGATTAGCCTTTCACTCCTAGCCACAGGTCATCCCCTAACTTTTCAACGTTAGTGGGTTCGGTCCTCCAGTTGATGTTACTCAACCTTCAACCTGCCCATGGCTAGATCACCGGGTTTCGGGTCTATACCTTGCAACTCAACGCGCAGTTAACGCTCGCTTTCACTACGGCTACCCTAATCGGTTAACCTCGCTACAAAATATAAGTCGCTGACCCATTATACAAAAGGTACGCAGTCACCCTCGAAGGGCTCCTACTGCTTGTACGTACACGGTTTCAGGTTCTATTTCACTCCCCTCACAGGGGTTCTTTTCGCCTTTCCCTCACGGTACTGGTTCACTATCGGTCAGTTGGGAGTATTTAGCCTTAGATGATGGTCCACCTATATTCAGTCAAAGTTTCACGTGCTCCGACCTACTCGATTTCACTTAGATTGCATTTTCGTGTACGGGACTATCACCCTGTATCGTCAAACTTTCCAGAATGTTTCACTAACACAAAATAAGCTTAAGGGCTGGTCCGGTTTCGCTCGCCGCTACTTCCGGAATCTCGGTTGATTTCTGTTCCTACGGGTACTTAGATGTTTCAGTTCTCCGCGTTCGCCTCTTACACCTATGTATTCAGTGCAAGATACCTGCAAGCAGGTGGGTTTCCCCATTCGGAAATCCTAGTCTCAAGCGCTTTTTACTAGCTTGACTAGGCTTATCGCAAGTTAATACGTCCTTCATCGCCTCCAACTGCCAAGGCATCCACCGTGTACGCTTAGTCACTTAACCATACAACCCAAACGGGTCTTTGTTAGTGACAGCTGTTAACTTCGCCAGAAGTTAATTCATCAAATAATGATGAGAATACTAAAGTAGATACCAATTAATCTGTCGATTAATGGCATATTTTTTACTTTTGAAAACTCTTTATAAATAACAATGTTATCTATAAGAATTTTAATATCAGCTTTCCAAATTTTTAAAGAGCATATTAATTAGGTAAACCAAGCGGTTTAGCTAACTAACAATCATCTGT